>JAMJQV010000343.1 GCA_023554435.1 Gemmatimonadota bacterium
GATGCGGATTCCGGGCACCGTCCGGTGGAACGCCGGAACGTAGCCGAGCCCGAAACCCCGAGCAAGCGAGCGAGCCGTTGACTGATCAGCCGGCTGAATCCCTTCCGATGACCGACGAAAGCCTCCTGGAGACGGCGCGGCGAGCGGCCGCCAGAGCGGCTTCCGTGCAAAGCGACGCGCGTGGAACCGTCGACCCCGTGAACTGGACCGTGAAGGGAAGATCCGACTTCACTACGGAGGTCGACCGCGAGTCGGAGCGCGTCATCGTGCAGACGCTGCTCGAGGTGTTTCCCGACCACCGGGTTCTGGCGGAGGAGGGCACGGAGAACGAGTCGGATGGCGAGCGGCCGCCGGCCCTGTGGATCATCGACCCGCTGGACGGGACCACCAACTGGCTGCACGGCTATCCGGAATACGCGGTGTCGATCGCGGCGTACGATGCGGAAGGCGCTCGCGCCGCTGTCGTGCTGAACTCTGCCACCGGTGAGCTGTTCGAGGCCACCCGGGGCGGAGGAGCCCGGAAGGATGGCCGGGATATCCGGGTGTCCGGAATGGACGACCTGGATCTCGCCCTCGTGGGCACGGGCTTTCCCTTCAAGACGCTCCACGTTCTGCCCGCGTACCTGGAGACGCTGTCGCGGGTCCTCCGGTCCACGGCGGGAATAAGGCGCGCCGGGGCCGCGGCACTCGACCTTTGCAGCCTGGCGTGCGGACGACTGGATGCCTTCTGGGAGTACTGGCTGATGCCGTGGGACGTGGCGGCCGGGGCGCTGATCGTGCAGGAGGCGGGAGGGTTCTTCGGCGAGCTCGAAGTTCCCGGAATCGAAACAGGGCCGGAAGCAGCGGGCCTGAGTGCCGAGGTTCCTGACGGCCTGGGACCGGCTGCCTTCCTGGGGTCGAACGCGGCCCTGCGGGACGAGTTTCGAGCGCTGGTACTGGGAGAGCTGCCGCGGTAGAAGTGCGCTACGCTGCGAACCCGGCGTCCTTCATCCACCGATCCAGCACCAGCAGAGACCACACCTGGTCGTTGTCGAGCCTCGGTAGTGAGCCTCCGCGCAGGACGCCAGCCTTCGTGAGACGGTCGAAAGCGCCCTGCAGCAGCTCCGGCTCGCGACCCACCCATTCGCGAATCGGCAGCCCGAACCCCTTCTTGGGTCGATCGAACAGGCCGGTGGGTACGCGGGACTCCATCAGGTCGCGCACCACCAGCTTCCCCTGACCGGCCTCCGGGTCGCGCAGCAGTCCCGTGTCCAGGGACAGGGCGAATTCCACCAGCCGGTGATCCAGGAGCGGTGGGCGGGCCTCGAGGGAGTGGGCCATGCTCGCCCGGTCCACTTTCGTCAAAAGGCCGCCTGGCAGGTGGGCATGCAGGTCCGCCCACTGCAGCCGTTTCAGGGGATCCAGTCCCTCACGCCAGAAGCGGCGTACGTGCCACAGATCGTCGTAGTCCGGGACCATCAGGTCCGGCGACAGCAGGGCTTGCTTCTGCCTGATGGTGAATGCAGGGAGGAACGCCGCATAGCGCTCGAGGCCGGTTGCGGCCCGACGACCGAGAGAACGGCCCGCCCTGGAGAACGGCGACGTCAGGCCGACAAGCGCGCGTCGCAGGGCCGTAGACCGGTACGTCGGGAACTTGTCGTAGTACCGGTACCCCAGGAACAGCTCGTCGCCGCCCTCTCCCGTCAGGGCGACTTTGACGTGGCGGGCGGCCATGCGGGACACGAGCCACGCCGACCAGGCGGCGCTGTCTCCAAGGGGCTCATCATACAGGCGTGGAATCGCCGCGATCGCCTCGGCGAGGTCGACCGCTGCGGCCGGTTCCTCCACGTGCTCCGTGCCATAGTAGGCCGCCACCAGCTGGGCGGCCGGAGCCTCGTTGAACCGGGCAGACTCTACGGCAAGCGTGAACGTGCGCGGATGATCCAGGTGCGCCGCCAGTGTCGTGGAGTCGATTCCGCCGCTGAGAAACAGCCCTACGGGGACATCCGACAGCGTGTGCTCCGGCACGATCTGTTCGAGCAGCTCACCCAGGCGCTCGGTCGCCTGGCCCATGTCGGTGATCCGAGTCTCAGCGCTGGGCTCCCAGTAGCGCCGGGTCTCGAGCCTTCCTGCCGCCCACGACAGGGTGTGCGCCGGGGGAAGTCTATGCATCCCCCGGTAGATCGTCTTGGGGTGCGGGACGTACTTGTAGGAGAAGAAGTCTCGCAGGGCCGTGGTGTCCATGTCCGGGCGACCGATCTCGAGCAGGGCCTTGATCTCCGACGCGAACGCCAGGCCACCCTCCGAAAGTTCACGGTAGAAGAACGGCTTGATCCCGAGGCGATCACGGGCCGCGAACAGGCGACGCTCGCGCGCATCCCAGATGGAGAAGGCGAACATCCCGCGGAGCTTGTGCACCATGTCCGCGCCGTCGCGCTCGTACAGGTGCAGGAGGACCTCGGTGTCGGTCTCCGAGGCGAACGGACCCGGCAGGTCTCCGCGGAGCTCACGGAAGTTGTAGATCTCGCCGTTGTAGACGACCGTCAGGTGGCCCTTCGTCATCGGCTGGTGGCCGGCGGACGAGAGATCGAGAATCGACAGGCGGGTGTGACCGAGACAGACGCCTGGACTCTCCCAGGTGCCGGAATCATCCGGTCCCCGGTGACTGAGGCGGTCAACCATCCGTTCCACGGTTTCCCGTGACGGATTATTGGCGATGATCCCGGCGATTCCACACATGGATTGGCAGACTACCGACCCGTTCGCCGGTACGTCAACGTCATTGTGATCGCCGGAGTGGTGAGAGGTCAGGGAGGCATCTAACTTCCGCGCATGAGCTACAGCGTGAAGGAGATCTACTACACTCTGCAGGGTGAGGGGGCTCAGACGGGGCGACCCGCCGTGTTCCTGCGCTTTGCCGGCTGCAACCTGTGGTCCGGCCACGAGAAGGACCGTGAGTCAGCCGTGTGCCCGTTCTGCGATACGGAGTTCGTCGGCACCGACGGTCCGGGTGGCGGCAAGTTCACCACGGCCGCGGACCTGGCGGCGGCAGTCGCGGCTGTGTGGCCGGGGAATCCAGGGGACCCGGAAGCTCGGGAGAAACCGCTGGTCGTCTGCACGGGCGGGGAGCCCCTGCTGCAGCTCGACGGCGGCGCCGTAGCCGCGCTGCAGGAGGCCGGATTCGAGGTGGCCGTCGAGACCAATGGCACGATCGAGGCGCCGCCCGGTCTGGATTGGATCTGCGTGAGCCCGAAGGCGGGCGCGGACCTGGTGCAGCAGCAGGGTCACGAACTGAAGCTGGTCTACCCGCAGGACGCAGCTCCGCCCGACTCGTTCGAAGACCTGGCGTTCGATCACTTCTTCCTGCAGCCGATGGACGGCCCCCGGCGAGCACAGAACACGAAGCTTGCCGTCGAGTACTGCCTGGCCCACCCGCGGTGGCGGCTGAGCCTGCAGACGCACAAGGATCTCGGAATCGACTGAACGAGGCTTAGAAGCCTCGTAACGCGGTCCACTCCAGTTCTTCAAAAGGCTTCTAATGGAAATCTGGAAGGAATTCTCGTTTGACGCGGCCCACTTGCTCCCGAACGTCCCCGAAGGGCACAAGTGCAGGCGCCTCCACGGACACACCTACACCGTTCGCATCTACGTCCGCGGGGAACCGGACGAGAACGTCGGGTGGATCGTCGATTTCGCGGACATCAAGGAGGCGTTCGATCCGATCCGGGAGCGGCTCGACCACTACTACCTGAACGAAATCGAAGGTCTCGAGAACCCGACGGCTGAAATGCTCGCCCGGTGGATCTGGCGGCGCCTGGAGCCCCGGCTCGATGGACTCAGCCGGATCGAGATCCAGGAAACCTGCACGTCCGGCTGCACCTACGAAGGAGATTGACGGTCGCCTAACCCCGAGCCGACGTCTTCCATGCCGCCTCCACAGCTTCCGCGAGTGCCTCCGCCCCGAAGCGTACCGGGTCCGTCGACGGCAGGCCCGTAGCGACGCCGGCTTCCTCGACGACCCTCCGGGCCTCGTCCTCCGCCAGGTCGTACGTGTTGGCCGACAGCCCGACCACCCGGCTGTTCAGCTGTGGTGCCGCCCATCGCATGGCCTCTTCGTACGCCGCGATCGCCTCTGCCGGCGTCGGGATCTCGACCCAATCGTAGCCGCCCGCGTACACGTGTTTGCGGCCCGGCATCCAGCACAGGATCATCGCGTGCGGCATCGATCCGTGCAGCAGGCCGAGCGTGACCGCCGAATAGCCGGGGTGGAACAGCGATCCCTGCCCTTCGACCAGGACGACGTCGGCGCCTTCGGCAGCCTCGAGCGTGATCCGCTCCGTCGCCCCGGAGACGAAGTCCGAGACCACGGCATCCACGGGGATTCCCGCCCCGTCGATTACGATCCCGCTCTGGCCGGTAGCGGCGAAGCGGGCGTCTACATCGCGTTCGCGCAGCGCCAAACGGATCTCGAGGCTCGCCGTCATCTTCCCGACGTTGCAGTCGGTGCCCACGGTCAATACGCGAAATGCGTCCGTACCGAGGGCAAGTCCGGTCCCCACGGGCAGGTCGGCAGGTGGGTCGCGCAGGTCCACGAGGCGTACGCCCCGCTGCCGCGCCAGTGCGACCAGTTCCGGGTCGTCCGCCAGGCGCTCGTGCAGGCCGCTCCACACGTCGAGGCCCGCTTCGACGGCCTCGAACAGCACGGGACGGTGCTCGGGCGGAATGGTGCCTCCGCGGTTCGCCACCCCTACGAGGAGAGCCTGCGGGGTCGCTCTGGTAACCGCGAGAGCCTCAGCGAGGGACGCGACGACCGGAATGTCGCCCCCTACGCCGAGAACGTCCTGCGACGTGAGACCCGCATGCTCGGAGTCGATGACGGCGCAGACGCGTTCGGGCAGGTACCGAATGGTGCTGGCGGCCGTCTTGCTCGTCTCGAGCCCCAGTTTGTCCTCGGCGAGGATGACGAAGATCGGTCGGCTCACGCGTCCAGCACCTCGAGCATCCCCGGAACGGAACTCTCCGCGTCCGGGCCCAGCGACAGTCCCGCCGACTCGGGTACCGTGATCACGATGGGTTCGTCGCTGAGGATGGGGTGAAAACCGCCTCCTTCCAGGACTCTCTCGACGTACAGCCGCTT
>JAMJQV010000344.1 GCA_023554435.1 Gemmatimonadota bacterium
GGGAGAGTGGCGAAGTAGGTATAGCAGTCGATGTACTCTTTGCCGGTGAGGGCGTCGACCATAACCGAGCCACTCGACTTGTCGAGGTCGATCACGATGTGAAAACCGTCCACGAGAATGTTGCTTTCCAGGGTCGGAAAGACCTCGCTGGCCGGTACTGATATTTCGGACATCGTATTCTCCGTAGTCGTGTTGCGTGGTGTGACGTGGTGGTACGCGGCAGATGCGACGTACTGCGATCAATGCGCGATCAAACTACCGTTCCGGGCAGACCCGCAAAAGAACCATCTCAGGCCAATCCCAGGCCGCCCAGCCGGCTCTGGACGATCTCTTCCGTCGATCGGTCGCCCCAGATCCCGTCCCGGTGAGGGATCGGGAAAGCGCCACGGTGAGAACTCATCGCCGTGAGAGCCCGCACCATCTGCGTCATGGGATCGGCATTCAATCGAGTGCCCACGTACATGTCGATCTGAGAGGCCGCCGGCTCACCGATCAGGTTGCGTATGGAGGCGTTCGCTGCCTTGAGGTTCCGGGAGAACAATGCGCGCCCGACTTCCTCCTCGTACCGGTCCGACACCGCCTGCATCAACGTCAGCGAGTAGTACGCGTCATCGAGGACCCCGAGGAGCCCGAGGCGATCGGGTATGATGTCCGCCTCGGCCAGCCAGTACTCTGTCGCTTCCCGTATGACGGTCGCCATTTCCCCCTCGCGCCCCACCATCCGTGCCGCCTCAAGACCGTCGCGCAGGTAGGCCGGGACGTGTTCCACGTACTCGACGACGAACCCGACCGCGCCGAGCACATCATCATCACCGGGTGCGCGGCCATGCGCGGCGGCACGGTCGCGCAGCGCGTTGGCGAGGCGTCCTGTGTTCTGCTCGTCAGCCAGGGCATCGACGATCATGCCCTCCACCACTTCCAATGCCATCTAGGAGTCCCTCTCTCGCCTGCTCGGTGATTCGGCGATATCAGCTGCGCTTCCCTCCACGAGGGTCAGGGCGCAAGGTACGCCATCGGGTCGACCGGAGGTATCCTGCCCCCCCGCCCGGCGTCCTTGTGGCCGGCTTCTGCGGCCACGACCTTGCGTCAGGATTCAGTTCCCCGACAGGAGGCATCATGTCCGGTCCCGTCAGTGCTCGCTCGCTCGCCGCACGACTCGTTCTCGGAGTCGCTTTGCTGTTGTTCTCCCAGGACATCGGTTCCATCCGGGCGCAGGTGGCTTCGCCAGACTTCGACGACCACTTCCAGCGGTTGACCATGAGACTCGACTACTTCCACTCCGGGGGAATGGGCGAGGAGATTCTGGCGCTGGACCGGGTGGTGTCGGACGGCCCCTGGGCGGGAAGCCTCACGCAACTGGTCGACGACACGAACCTGGGCAAGTACCTGTTCGAGATCATCGATCCTTCGACCAACCGGGTCATCTACTCGCGCGGGTTCGCTTCGATCTACGGGGAGTGGGAGACGACGGGTGAAGCTCGGCGGAGGCACGCGACCTTCCACGAGTCACTGCGATTCCCGTGGCCGCTGCATAGCGTGCAGGTGGTCCTGAAGAAGAGAGACGACGAGGGCGCATTCCGCGAGCTGTGGTCCGTTCCGCTCGATCCTGACTCCCGCTTCGTGAACCCGGCTCCCCCGCCCGCGGAGGGGCGCGTGTGGGCGGTGTTCGAGAATGGTGATCCCACCGAGAAGGTTGATCTCGTGTTGCTCAGTGAGGGGTACACCGAAGCCGAGATGGGGAAGTTTCACTCGGACGTCGCGCGACTGGTCGAACGGCTCTTCGAGACGGAGCCGTTCAAGTCAAACAGGTCCGAGTTCAACGTCTGGGCGATCGATCTACCATCCGAGCAATCCGGGGTCAACCGGCCTCACGTGCGCCAGTTTCGCAGAACTCCCGTTTCCGCGGAGTACAACATCTTCGGTTCCGAGCGCTACCTGCTCACGTTCGATAACCGCCGCTTGAGAGACGTGCTGTCGGCCGCACCCTACGAGTTCGTCGAGATCCTGGTGAATGAAGAGCAGTACGGCGGTGGCGGGATCTACAACTTCCAGGCGACCACGGCAGTTGATACGGAATTCGCCGACTACATCTTCGTGCATGAATTCGGGCACCATTTCGCTGGCCTGGCGGATGAGTACTACACGTCGAGCGTCGCCTACGAGACGGGGGACGCACGTCGCCCCGAGCCCTGGGAGCCCAACGTGACCGCGCTTCTGGACCCCGAGCATCTGAAGTGGGGTGATCTGGTGGCGGAGGGTCGCCCTCTTCCGACTCCCTGGGGCAAGGACGAGTACGAGGAGCACGCACGTTCAATCCAGGCGAGGAGGCAGGCGCTCATCGACCGGCAGGCGCCGGAAGCGGAGTTCGATGCCCTGTTCGAGGAACAGAGAAGGATCGAAAGCGAGCTGCTTCATGCCATGGAACATTCGGGGCACGTCGGCGCCTTCGAGGGGGCCATGTACGAAGCCCGGGGCCTGTACCGTTCAGAAACCGACTGCATCATGTTCACGCGGACGGACTACTTCTGCCGCGTCTGCCAGAGAGCCATCGAGCGGGTGATCGCCCTCTACTCTTCGTAGGCGACTCTACCAGGCCGTACGCATGGTCGGTTCCTGAATGGTGAGTGCGAGGACTCTATCCGTGCGAAACGAGCTGTTCCCGATGGTGAACACGGGAGCGTTCTGGGCGATCGCGGAGGACAGGCGCTGCGCGGGATCCTCACCCTCCGCTGCGGTTATCACCAGCGGATGGACCGTGTCGGGGCCCACCATGAGTACCTTGACCTCCATACAGCGTCCTCCTTTTCGCTAAGCCGATCTGGCGGCAGTGGTTCAGGGAAGTTGGGGCGTGTCCTCCTCTGGCATCAGCATGAGTCCGGCCATACGGACCGCCTCCCTGAACGAAGCGACCTCCCCGCTATACAGAGCATCGAGATCTCGAAGCACCTCGGCAGCCGCCCGCTCCGCCTCGGCGAGATATGCAAGTTGCGCGCCCGTTGGGGCGTCCCAGGATGATTGCATGGAGCCCATGGCATATCCGAGGCGATTCCACACTCGATCATCGGAATAGACGATGCCCTTGGTGTGGTCCGGGACCCACAGTCTCTCCTCGATCTCCTCAAGCTGCCGCCGTATCTCTCGAGCCTGTTCTTCCAGGTCTGCTTCATCCGACGCGGCATCCTCAGCATCGGCATCATCGGCATCATCGGCATCCTTGGACATGCGCTCGGCCGCCTCGAGAGAGGCTGCCACGTCAGACCGGATGCGGTAGATCAGGCTCAGCGCATCGGCGACCGATTCGCGCGTCTCGCCGGCTGCAAGGAGTGCCTGATACTTGGCGCTCCTGTCCTCCGGGCTGGCACTCTCCCTGGGATCCGCCAGAACCGAAAAGGTCGACGACGCCTCGTGGTCTCCGAAGGTCACGGTCAGCGTGTACGAACCGGGAAGAACCCGAATCCCGCTTGGCCTGAAGTCAGAGCTTCCCTCTTCTCCCTGCCCCGTGTCGGGTCGTTTGAACCCATCTCGGCGGAGATTCCACGAAACGCGGTTCAGGCCAAGGTGAACCTCCTCTTCCCAGGTCCGAATGACCGTCCCCGACTCGTCCGCTATGCTGAGTTCGACCGAGGTTCCCGGACCCTCCGACTTCGCGTCCCCCTCCTCATCGTCCGACGCTCCCAGTGAGTCCCCTGCCCTGGCCGCTTCCTGGCGCTCCCGCTCCGTCCGCTCGTCGGGGTGCGGCAGCTGTTCACCGTTGACGACCAGGGTGATGAGCGCGCCCGTCGTCCGGCTGGCGCCACGGAACTCGCCGTGTCCGGGGAACCTGCTCGCTCCGGTCTGCCGGCTCCGGTACTGCACGGCGTCGGACACGGGGAACAGGTGCAGGGTCGCGTCGAGGACCGATCCGTCGAGCCCACGCAGCGGACTCACATCATCGAGGATGTAGGCCGCGCGCCCATGCGTACCCATGACCAGATCGTGATCGCGCGGATGCACCACGAGGTCCCGCACGCCGACGGTCGGCACACCGTGTGTCCACTTGAACCAGTCCCCTCCCCCGTCGGTCGAAACCCACAGGCCGAACTCCGTGCCCAGGAACAGCAGATCCGGATCCACCGGATCCTGAGCGATGGCCAGGGCGTAGCCCCATACGTCGTCTTCGTCGGCGATACGGGTCCAACGGGCCCCGAAGTCGTCCGTGCGGAAGACGTATGGGGTCCAGTTCGAGCGCCGGTGGTCATCGAGGACGATGAACGCGCCTCCCGCATCGACATGTGACGGCTCGATGTGAGGAATCCACGTGTTGGCCGGAACGTCGCGCAGGTTGCCTTCGATACTCGACCAGCTCCCACCCGCGTCGCGCGTGACGTGCAGGCGGCCGTCGTCTGTCCCCACCCAGAGAACGCCCTCGGCAATCGGGCTCGGCGCGATGGAGACGATGCTCGTGAAATTCTCGGCCCCCGTCACGTCGGGTGTGAGGCCTCCGCTCTCCGCCTGCCGCTGCCACTCCGGATTGTTGGTCGTGAGATCACCGCTGATGATCTCCCACGTTTCGCCGCGATCCCGAGAGCGGTGGACGTACTGGCTTCCGTAGTAGATGGTCCCGTCATCGAACGGATCCTGGGCGAATCCGGCGTTCCAGTTGAATCGGAGGTGTCCCCCGGGTGCGGGCGCAGGCCGAATGTCCTTGCGCTCGCCGGTGCGGAGATCCCAGCGAGCCAGAAATCCCTCCTGGCTCATGGAGTAGCCCCGCATCGAGTCTTCCGGGTCCGGTGAGGTGTCGAAGCCGTCTCCGAAGCCGACCTCCGCCCAGTGGAAGTTCCGGATGCCCCCGTTCTCCAGCACCGTACTTGGCCCCTTCCAGGATCCGTTGTCCTGCATCCCCCCGTACACGTTGTACGGCTGCTCCATGTCGACCCGAATGTGGTAGAACTGCGCCAGCGGGAGATTCCGAACGAAGCGCCACGTCTGGCCGCGGTCGCGGCTGATGGCCACGCCCCCGTCGTTCCCGATGATGATGTGTGAGGCATCCGCGGGGTTGATCCACATCGCGTGGTGATCCGGGTGGATGTCCCAGCCGACGAGTTGACGGAAGCTGCGTCCGCCGTCGTCCGACACGCTGATGATCGACCACAGGCTGTAGACTCTGTCTGCACGCTCTGGATCGACCCGGATATCGGCGTAGTAGAACGGCCGGTTTCCGACGTTGTCCCCCTTCCCCACGGATCGCCAGGAAATCCCCCCATCATCGGAGCGGAACAACGCATTCTCCTTCGCCTCGATGTAGGCGTAGACGACACGCGGATCCGAGGCGGCGATTCCCAGCCCGATCCGGCCGAGGTCCCCCTCCGGGAGTCCATCGTCCGGTGTCAGCCGGATCCACGTGTCGCCACCGTCCCGGCTGACGTGAAGACCTGATCCGGGACCACCGGAGTTGAAGAACCAGGGCCAGCGTCTGTAATCCCACATCGCGGCAAAGAGCTTGTCGGGATTGCTGGGGTCCAGCACCAGATCTGCCGCACCCGTTCGCTCGTTGACGTAGAGGATCTTCTCCCACGTGTCTCCGGCATCGGTGCTGCGATAGACACCTCGCTCCGGGTTCTCACCCCATTCCCGGCCCATCGCGGCCACCCACAACGTGTTGGGATCTTGCGGGTGAATGATGATGCGGTGAATCCTCTCGGTCGCCTCGAGCCCCAGGTGCGTCCAGGTACGCCCGCCGTCTCGCGTGCGGTAGATTCCGTTCCCGACCGAGACACTGTTGCGCACGTTCCCCTCTCCGGTCCCGACCCATACCACATCTGGATCCGTCGGATGGACGGCGATCGCCCCGATCGCCGCTACCGGTTGGTCATCGAAGACCGGCTCGAAGTTCAGCCCTCCGTTCACGGACTTCCAGACGCCGCCCGTTGCGGCTCCGACGTACACGATCGTCGGATCGCTCGGGGCGGCTACCACGTCAGCCACTCTCCCGCTCATCCCAGCCGGTCCGATGGAGCGGGCCGTCATTCCCGCGAGCAGTCCCGGATCTACCTGGCTGAACGCGGGCGTCGCGGAGTGGATCGCAGCGATGAGAGCACAGGCAGCAATTCGAAACAGAGAGGGCAAGCAGCTTTCACGGGCCGCGATCATCGGTTCACCTTGGTGGAACGGAGTGGCTCTGGCGCTTGAGGGCCGCCAGCGACTGATCGGCTGCCAAAACATATCGTCTGTCCGGCGCCGGGTGCTACCCGGCCGGCGTGCGGAGTAGACGCGCGGGGGGCGAGAAAGCAGTTTGCGTCCCGACATGATCCCTCGCGAACCGAAAGACCACCCGATCCGCCGGCCGGCTGGCGGCATCCACGCCCTGGAGTTGGCGCGAATCCTGGCCCGCGCAGGCTGCCTCGTCGCGCTCGCCGTTGTCGGGGCCAACCACCGGGTCCAGGCCCAGGTAAGCCCGGCCCCCACGGACACCGTTCCAACCGTACTGGACCCCCTTGTGGCGAGGGTAGCTACGCCTCAGGTGCTCGGCTCTGCGAGCGCCCTCGTCGCCGACCTCGATTCCGCGGACACGCCACCGGCGGTGTCGCTGGCGGACATGCTTCGCGAGATGCCTCTCGTGCGCGTTCGGGACAATTCCAGGGGGGAGACCCACATCACGCTGCGGGGCTCAGAATCGAGACAGATCTCGGTTTCGCTGGACGGAATTCCGTTGACGATTGGCTGGGACAACCGCGTGGATCTGTCGGTGGTTCCACTGAGTGGTGTCACGAGAGTCACGGCGATTCGAGGCCTTTCCTCCCTTCTGGCAGGCCCCAACGTCCTCGGGGGCGTCGTACAGGTAGGGGTCGCTCCTACGCACGTCGAGGCGAACGACCACGGATCCATCCGAGCTCGCCTGGGTGCCGCGACCGGCGGTTCGGTGGGCGCTGACGTTGCCGCCGGGCAAGGTCTTGGACTCGGCAGCGGGAACGCTGAGGTCCGGGCCGGTGGCGGCTACCGACAATGGGATTACCAGCCCATCGGAGAATCGATCGAGCAGCCTCCACCAGGCAACCCCGGAGAGCAGATCAACAGCGATCTGAAGCAGTGGAATGCCTTCGTCGCGGGGCGAGTGGAGGGGGACCGGGGGCAGTGGCTGGGGCTCTCGTCGGTGGCTTTCGGTGCTGAGCGCGGAGTGGCCCCGGAGCTCCACGTTGAGGAGCCCCGGTTGTGGCGTTTCCCCGTCAAGCGTCGTTGGGTGACCGTTCTCGGCGCCGGCCTGGGCTGGGAACCGGGTACCCGTCACTCGGGCACCATAGCCCTGCGCGGTGCTGTCGATGTCGGTCGCTTCGAGATCGATGAGTACGATGCTCTCGATTATGGAACGGTGACGGGCCAGGAAATCGGCGAAGGCAGAACGTTCACGCTAAAAGCCGACGCCGCACAGTCTCTCGGGTGGGGACAGCTGGGAATCAGCATTACGGGAGCGGATACCCGGCACGACGAGACGGTGGACGCGGCAGACCAGAGCCGGTATCGACAGCGTCTCTTCAGTGGGGCGGCGGAGCTCTCGCTCCCGCTTGGAGGAGGGAGCGCGGAGGAGGGGTGGGGACTGCTCTTGGGAGCCAGTCTTGATGGATCCGATACGCCCCAGACGGGCAGCCAGCCATCACGATCCGCGATCTGGGATTGGGGGGGAAAGGTGGCAGCCACCCTGGAGATCCCCTCCGTGAGAGGACGAGCCCACGCTGGAGTCAGTCGTCGGACAAGGGCCCCTTCACTACGGGAGCTGTACTCCGGAGCCCTGGGCCGTTTCGTGGTGAATCCGGAGCTCGGTCCCGAGACCCTGATGGCAGCGGAGATCGGGATCACGGGTGGAGGCGCCGGCAGCCAGTGGCAGATCGTGGCGTTTCATCACCGGTCCTCCGACGGAATCGTCCGGACGAGCGCTGGAGATGGACGTTATCAACGAGTGAATCGTGACCGTGTGCTCGCCACCGGCCTGGAGTTGATCGGAGGGGTCCGCTGGCGGGCGATGTTCCTCGAGGGAGACCTGACCCTCCAGGGAGTCTCGATCGATGATCCAGCAGCACCGGGCGTCGAACGGCAGCCGGAGTATCAGCCAGCGCTGGCGGGCAACCTGGAACTCGGAGTCGGGCTACCCGCTGCATTGCTGGCCCGCCTGCGGGTGAGCTACGTAGGTGAGCAGTACTGTGTCCATCCCGATCTGGAATCTGATGTTCGCCTGGGCCAGGCCGCGTGGGCCGGAATCGAGTTGGGCCGCTCCTGGTCCCTCGGTCGAGGTTCGCGGGGCCGCACGCTGCGGCTAACCGGAGGCGTCCGAAATCTCGCGGACGCCTCCGTGTACGATCAGTGCGGCCTCCCGGCCTCCGGACGGCAGTTCACTCTGACCGTTGGGGTGGGTTGAGGGGCGGGACGATGACTGCCGGGGCTCCCCTGTCGCGAAGTACCGCGTTGAAGTCGGCCACCGGTCCCGCGAGTGCCTCTTCGAGCTCCCTCAGGTGCGCCTCGAGCTCAGCCTCGAGGTCCGCATAGCGGGCGAGGGCTCCTGAGGTGGGCGGGCCATCCGAGAACCCGACGTAGCCATACAGGTAGGCGAGCTGGTTGTCGAGCTTGGGTGGGTAGTTCAGGGGATCCTGTCCGCTCTCGTTCTGCGTCTGTAGCAGGTCGTTCTCAATCCGTGTCAACTGCGCGACCGCCGAGTCCGCCAGTTCGGGCAGGTCGTCCCCAAAGCCAGCCTTAAAGCCCCGCTCGGCCGTTTCCTCGAGTTGCGAACGCACGGATCGAATCCTCTCCACTGCCCGGTGGGAGTCCTGCAAGGACTTCCGGATCTGCAACATCAAATCGAACTGAGCGGATTGATCGGCCAGGGAAAGGTCCAGCCGGGGGTCGGGGAGCAGCTCGAGTGGGTGGGTGCTGGACCAGTCTCCCACCGTCAGCCGGACCTGGTACGTACCGGTGGCTACCTGCGGACCTCCCGTGAACCCCCAGATGACGGCATCATCGAGGAGGTCGGGGCGACCGAGGCGGAGATCCCAGTTCGAACGGTTGAGGCCGGCCGATCCCGGAATGGAATCGCCCTCCAGGGTGCGCTCAAACGCCGCTTCCGTCTCGCTAGATCTCTCGGGCTCCCAGGTGTAGGTGCGAAGTGCTCCGCCGGCCGAGTCCAGGATCTCGAGGGCCACCACGCTCTCGGGTGCTTCGGGCAGGTAGTAGTAAATGATGGCTCCACTCGGCCGTCCGTCCGCTCCGCCGCCTGAAAGCCGCGCCCTGAAAGCCTCGGCGGGTCGGAAGAGATGGGGCTCCTCCCCCAGTACCTGGTCGATCTGTCTGAGGGGGGAGAGATCGTCCAGGATCCAGAACGACCTGCCCTGGGTGGCCACGACGAGGTCACCACGCTGGACTCTCATGTCGGTGATCGGGGTGACCGGGAGATTGAGCTGCAACTCCTGCCAGCGCCCACCGTCGTCGAAGGACACGTACATTCCGTATTCCGTCCCGGCAAACAGGAGCCCGGGGCGCACCGGATCTTCGCGTACGACGCGCACGAAGTGACCATAAGGTATGCCGTTATCCTCTGCGATCTCTTCCCATCTCTCACCATAGTTGTCCGTCTTGAAGACATACGGAGAGAAGTCGTCCTCCCGGTACC
Source organism: Gemmatimonadota bacterium (assembly GCA_023554435.1). Taxonomy (GTDB): domain Bacteria; phylum Gemmatimonadota; class Gemmatimonadetes; order Palauibacterales; family Palauibacteraceae; genus Benthicola. The sequence continues at coordinate 9,632 of JAMJQV010000344.1, forward strand.
GGTGCACGGCGATCAGCACCCGCCCGGCAGCATGGGGAGAAACCTCGATCGTGTTGACCGTTGCCCACTCGGGGATGTTCCGTGGCGTGACGTCGGTCCAGGTCGCACCGTTGTCGCGAGAAACGTGCACCCGGCCGTCATCTGAGCCGGCCCACAGCAATCCGGCTTCCACAGGAGATTCCTCGAAGGAGAACACGGTCCCGTATACCTCGACACCGGTGTTGTCCATTGTGATGGGAGAACCGGCGAAGTCCTGTCTGGTCGTGTCGTTGCGAGTGAGATCCGGACTGACCGTTGCCCAGCTGCTGCCACCGTCGGTCGACCGATGGACGAACTGGGATGTGTGATACAGGACGTCAGGGTCGTGCGGCGAGAGCCGGATCGGAGCGTTCCACTGGAAGCGATAGCGAAGGGTCTTGGGTGCCTGTCCAAGCTGCATCTGCGGATACACCAGGATCTGTCGGAAGGCCCCCGTCCGATAGTTCACGCGTGAGATTGAGCCGCCGTAGCAGCCGGCGTACGTCACATCGGGGTCCCGGGGGTCGATTGCGATATGCCCGCTCTCGCACCCACCGGCCGATCGCCACTGCTCGGACGGAGTAAGACCGCCTATGCCCTGGCTGGGAAGAGAGATCGTACTGTTGTCCTGCTGCGACCCGTACACCCTGTACGGGAAGCGTTCGTCCACGAAGACCCTGTAGAACTCCGCGGTAGGCTGATTGTACATGGTGGACCAGCTGTCGCCACCATTCAGGGACACCTGGGCCCCGCCATCGTTTCCGATGATCATGATCTCGGGATCCGCCGGGTTGATCCACAGGTCGTGGGTGTCACCGTGCGGCACGCCGATGCTCTGAAAGGTCCGGCCTCCGTCGATGGACTTCCACAAGTTGACGTTCAGCGCGTAGACCGTGTTCTCGTCGACCGGATCGGCGTAGATGTGAGTGTAGTACCAGGCTCTCTGCTGAAGATTGCGGTTCGTGTTCACCTGGTCCCAGGTCTCTCCCCCATCGTCGGACCGGTAGACTCCGCCCTCACCATCCGGGGCCTCAATCAGTGCCCACACCCGGTCCGGGTTGGCGGGTGACACCGTAACCGCCGTCTTCCCCACGAGGCCGTCGGGGAGGCCTCCCTCGAGCCGGGTCCAGGAGTCGCCCGAGTCCGTGCTACGGTAGATTCCGCCCTCTTCCGCGCC
>JAMJQV010000345.1 GCA_023554435.1 Gemmatimonadota bacterium
TCCTGATCACGGGAATCGGAATGGTAGCCACGTGGCGTGTCCTCGTGCCGCGGTCCGAGCCGACTGCGCCGGCCGTGGATGGGTGGATGTTCGAAGGGCCTGCCCTCATCACCTTCGGCCTGTTGCTGATGTGGACGGCGGGCTCGAACGCCCAGGGCGAGTCTTCGCTGGCGGGCCGTGGCCCGGCGCTCCTGATGCAGATCGGCCTGGGCTTCCTCGCCCTGACCGTCGCGACGTGGGCCTGGAATGCGGCGTCTGAGTCGGTCGCCTCGACCTACGCCTGGGGCTTCGCTGCATTCGCCCTCGGAGTTCCGGGAGTGGCGCTTCTGCTGACGGGACTGGGGCTGTGGCTGTACCGGTGGACGCGGCGTCGCTGGCGAGGGTAGGGCGGGAGAAAGCGGGGCGGAAGGCTGCTCCGTGCGCTCTCCTACGGCAGAATACGAACCAGGGGCACGGTGACGTCCGGGGGCGGCTCCACCTTCAGGAGCTTGCCGTAGACGTAACCGATCGCCGACGTCTCGCCCTGCGTCACGGCGGTAACGGGGAACACGGCGTACCAACCGGCCTCCGCATGGTCCACCCGAACGCTGTCGCCGGGCTCGAGGCGACCGATGATCTCGCTTTTGGTGCTGCGCTCCGATCGGATGCGAGAGGTCACGTGCACCCAGCGGACCTCGCCCCACTCGGGCTGCGGGCTGCCCACCTCGGCGAGGCCAAGGCTCTCCCGCAGAGCCGGAAAGCCCAGCGGTCCACCCATTCCGAGCACGGTGGTCGTGAGAGCGGCGAGCATGAATACACCCAGAAAAATCCGCACTTCGGCGAATCTATTGCCGGATGCAGCACGAGTTCTCGCAACATGCCCAGAATCGCCCCCGGCCGACGTGGGACGGGCCTGGAAGTCGCAAGTCTCGCAATACCGGTTATCTGGGGCTGCTGGACGCCCACAAATGGCGCATGCCGCCGTACTCAAACCCGATAGCCTCCTCTTGGGTTGGCATCGTGACCGCCCTCTACTTTGCATTTCCCATGCCGGTGAGGGGTCCGGAGTGGAACCCGGTGTGGGTATTCGGAATACACCGTTCTCAGGGCAGGCAATTCGCCGTGGACGGACTCGGAATCCAGGGAGGGAATCTGATCGTGATGTGGAAAACTCTGTCCCGGCAGTGGCTGTTGGCTGCCGTTCTCTTTGCAGCGGCCGGAGTGGGCCCGGCCATCGGGCAGCAAACGGAGGAGAACGCTGGTGCAGCGAGTGGTCTCGTCGGCGAGTGGTCCCTGAACCGGGCCCTCAGCGACGATCCGAACGACCAGCTCAGAAACGTGCGTGGCGGAGCGCAACCTCCGGGCGGAAGGCCCCCGGGCGGGGGCGGAAGGCCCGCGGACGGCTCGCCGCTGGACGCAATACGGCGTGCGGCGGAAGGCTTCGCGATCAGTCAGACGGACTCGACGGTTACGATCGCCTACCCGGACAGGGATGTCACGCTGTTCACGGACGGACGGAAGCAGAAGGTGCAGGTGTCCGAGGACGTCGAGGTGGAATACCGGGCCGGGTGGTCACAGGGCCGTCTGGCCATCGAGCGGAAGCTCGACCGGGGGATCACGATGACCGAGGAGTACTCGACGCAAGCGGGCACGGGACGGCTGCACGTTCTCACCCGCCTCGAGGGCGATCCCCTTCCGATGACGATCGCCTTCATGCGCGTGTACGACCCGGCCGAGGCGGACCCCGACGGCTGAGTCCCTCCCCTCAACAGAAAAGCGGCCCCCGGACGGCAGGTCGCCGGGCGCCGCTTTCCCGGGTCAGCCGGCCGATCAACCCGGAGACAACGCCTCGGCCGGATGAATCCGGCTTACCCGGCGCGCCGGGATGTACGTGGCCAGCAGACCCACCAGGGCCAGTGCCAGGACCACGCCGCCGAAGATGACCGGGTCGCGGGCGTCCACCTCGTACAGAATGATCTGCAGGGGCCGCGTGGCAACCGCCGCCAGCCCTATCCCGATCGTGATCCCGATCGCGACCTGCTTGAGCCCGCGCCGCATGGCGAGGCGGATCAGCCGACCGTCGTACGCCCCAAGCGCCATCCGGATACCCATCTCGCGGGTACGCTGGCTCACCGTAAAGGACATGACGCCGTACAGGCCGACCGCGGCCAGGAACAACGCCACGAAACCGAATGCCATGAACAGGGTTCCAAACGTCGTATAGAACCAGGTCGCATCGTCGATGACCTGTTGCATCGGCAGGGCGTCATAGATCGGGAGATTTGGATCCATCGCGGCGACAGTCTCCCGCACCCGAGATGCCAAACCTGACGGATCCCCGGTGGTCCGAACACCGATGCTGACAGTGTTGCCCAGGATCTCTCCGAATTGAGCCACGGCGACGTAATAGCCGGCCGGACTCTCCTGGTTGTTCCCGATCCCCTCCATCTTCATGTCGGGCACGACACCCACCACCGTCATCCACTCGTAGACGTCATCTCCCTGGTGGATTCGGAACCGCTTTCCGAGTCCCTCACCGTCCTCGAAGTACTCACGGACGAAGCTCCGGTTGACCAGGGCCACGGGCAGATTGTCCCGGGTGTCCGAGAACTCGAAAGCGCGGCCGTCGAGCACCTGCGTCTGGAAGGTCGAGAAGTAGCCCGGCGTTACGATTCCCTCGCGGGCCCGCGGGTAATCCTGCTCCGTCGGATAGTCACCTCCTTCGATCTCGAACGTCCGCATCCCGTTGCCGCGCGCCGGAAGACCGTCCGAAAGCGTCGCCGCTTCGACCCCGGGTGTGGTCTGAAGCCGCTGCAGGAGCTCTCGGTAGAAGTCGGTCCGGTCGTTGGACTCGGGGTAGTCCGTTGCCGGCAGGTTGAGACGAGCTGTGAAGATGCTCTCGACCGCGAATGGCAGATCAACCGTACGAAGCTGCGCCACGCTCTTGATCATCAGGCCAGCGGCGATCAGGAGCCCGCACGACACGGCCACTTCGCCGATTACGATGATCGACGTGATGCGCCCCATCCGGAGACCTGACGATCCTCGTCCTTCGTCTTTCAGCGCCTCGTTCATCCCTCGACCGGTCGCCCGGATAGCCGGAAACAGGCCGGCAGCTACAGCTGAAAGGGCTGTGATCAGGATCACGAACCCCATGACGCGAGCGTCGAGATCGAAGCTCATCCAGAAGGGCGGCGGATTGGTCGCGACCCCCCGGTTGAACCAGGCGATACCGGCGATACCGATGCACATGCCGACGGCCGCGCCCGCGAGGGAGAGCACACCGACCTCGATCAGCAGCTGCCGGATGATCCTGCGGCGCCTTGCCCCCATGGCCGATCGGACGGCCACTTCCTTCTCCCGTCCCGCCGCTCGCGCGAAGAGCAGGTTGGCGACATTGGCGCATGCGATAAGGAGCACTCCGATGGCTGCGCCCAACATCGCCATGAGGACCCCGAACAGTTCATCCCCGATCACGAACTTCGTAAATGGCTCGACCAGGGGAGCGAATCCCTCGTTCGCCTCAGGATACTGCGATTCGAGGCGCAGCCCGATCGTAGCGAGATCAGCAGAGGCCCGGTCAAGCGAAACGCCTTCACGAAGCCGGCCGAACCCCGGCAACTGCGGGCCCTCGCCTCGTTCATTCTCCAGGGGATCGATCTCCATGGGAGCCCACATATCGGCTTCCATCGGGAACTTGAATCCTTCGGGGGCCACCCCGACGATGGTGCGCTGTTCACCGTTGGTGCGCACCGTCATCCCCACCACGTCTTCCGAGCCGTCGAACTTCTCCTGCCAGACCTCGTAGCCGATGATCATCACCGGATCCGCTCCCGGCTCGTCCTCTCCGGGCAGGAAGCCGCGGCCGGTGACAGGCGCCACGCGGAGGATATCAAACATGTTTGCCGTGACCATGGCCCCGGCGTAGCGCTCCGGCTCGCCATCCCCGCCCACGAGATTGACCGCTCCCTGGTTCCACAAACCAAACGACTCGAGGCTCGTCTGTTGGTCTCGATAGTCCACGAAATCATGCAGCGAGACGCCGCCGCGGTCGATATCGCGCTCCGGATTCGTTCGCCAGATCGACACGATCTGGTCCGCTTCCTCGAAGGGCAGTCCCTTGTACATGGCGCCGTTGACGATGCTGAACACCGTGGTGGTGAGCCCGATTCCGAGAGAGAAAGCGACGATGGCGATCAGAGAGAGTACCGGAGAGCTGATGAGCATGCGGACGCCGTACTTGACGTCCTTGAAGAACCCGTCCATGGCTGTCCCCTTCAACCCGTAGTCCACACCGCGCTTCAACCAGGCACGTGGCTCCGGCGGCGGAATCCACATGCCACGGATCCGTACGGAAGGGATGAAGGAAGAGTTTCGGCCGCCTTCTACAGGTGAGCCGAGAGGAACTCCAGCACCGCCTGCCAGGTGGGCTCGACGTCGCCCGAAGCCCGCTCGGGGTCCAGCATCGAGGATCCGTGAACGCCGCCCTCGGATACCACGACCAAGACTCCGTGCCGCTCGAGCTCCAGAGCCTGGGTGGCCACCGACTCGATCTCCATCTCACGGTCCGGTCGGAGCGCCATGGTGGGAGTCGTCAGATCGCCCAGGACTTCGTCTGGCCGGCACCCCTCCATGGGCCCGCCCGAGGCGGGCGAGAACGCCAGGACGGCGTCCACGGATTCGGGATGGCTCACGGCGAGGCGGATGACCAGGGCGGCGCTGTAGCTGCTCCCCCAGACGGCTATCCCGTCGGACGGGCCGCTCTCGACGGCCCATGCCAGCGCCGCCTCGAGGTCCGGGTAGGCCTCGCAGTATCCGTATTCCCGGTCCAGTTCGGCGACCGTCCGGTTGACGCCGCCGAACCGGTCGCCGCCGGCACGCTGATCTACGGCGAGAACATCGTACCCGGCCTGGAGGAGGCGGGGCACGATCGAGGCGTACTCGCCCCGCGCGTCACCGCCCGCCTGGTGGAACAGGATGATGGTGGCTCCGTCCCGGTCGCTCTCAGCCGGTGGATGGTACCGGTCGGCGAAGACCACGATGCCATCCGCGGCCACGAAAGTGACCTCTTCGGGCACGGGCTGTGACGGAGCGGACGCGGCGCATGCCGCCATCAAGGCTCCCGCAAGAACGGCCGAGCGGAGGCGGACGGGTCGGGGCTGACGCCGGGCGAACATCAGCCGAGCATGTTGCACAGGTACGCCGTGGCCACGCCCAGGTAGTTGCCGAGCGCGTATCCGATCAGGGCGAGCATGATGGAGATTGGAACCAGCTCTTCCCTGTGGTAACCCGCGGCCACCGGCGCGGAAGCCGCTCCACCGACGGACGCGACGCTCGCCACGGCCGCCATGCTCACGTCGAGCCTCAGGAGCTTCGCCCCGACCAGAACGAACACGAGATGAATGGTGATCGTCAGGAATCCGGCGATCAGGAAGAACTGTCCTCCCCCGAGTTCGCGGAGGTCGGCGGAGGCGCCGATCATCGTCATGTAGATGTATACGAAGGCCATCGCGAGGGGCTCCGTGCCCGGCACCTCCCTGAGTTTCGTGGTCGAGAGGAGGATCCCGAACGTGGTCACGAGAAGGAGAGCCCACGTTCTTTGCGTGAGCACGGGCGGCAGGGGCGGAATCAGAGTCGAAATCCAGTTCGCGGCCAGCATGGCCACGAAGGCCCAGCCGAGCAGCGTGAGGATGTCGCTGAAATGAACTTCGTGCTTCTTTCGCTCGACGTTCTGCGTGGCCTCGGTGAAGTGGTCCAGCTGCTCCTGCGACACGCCGGTCCACTTGTTGAACGGTTTCGCCCACCGCTTGCAGACCAGGATGAGCGGGAAGTAGGCCAGGTAAACGAAGTTGTCGACGATCACCACCAGGCCCAGCTGCTCGGCCGGAGTGTTCAGGCTCTCGGCCACCGCGGCCAGGTTCC
>JAMJQV010000346.1 GCA_023554435.1 Gemmatimonadota bacterium
ATCCGTATCTCTCTGGCTGGGTTGGGCTGGAATTGTGATCACAAATGGGCTTTGGCGCAACGCAGGTGCGTTGCCGACTCCAGCCCGGCGTTGCACCGTGTCAGAGCGTATCTTCCCCTGTCTCCAAGAACCCTGTCCGGAGGTAGTCCTGGCCCGCATGCTCGGTCGCACCCGCACGGTCCGAGTGACGACTCGCTCTCTGGCCGTGATCCTGTCTCTCACGCCAGGCCTCGGACCGGATGTGGTCTCGAGCGGGCGGGTGGAGGCACAGGAGACCAGTGGTTCGACCGAGGCTGCGGTCGCGGGGGCAGCAATGGGACTGTATGCGGGAGCGGCACTCGGTGGCCTGGCGTCGCTCGTTCCATGCAATCAGACCATGGCCGGCATCTCCTGCGTGCGAACCGTAACTGTCCTGGGCGCCGGCATCGGACTGGCCTCCGGCGTGACCCTCGGCCGCGAAGATTCCGATGCGATCTGGACGGCGTATCGGAGAGCCGGCGTCGGTTTCCTCGCGGGGTCCGCGGTCGTGCTCGCGCTCAAGCCTTTCGTGGACAGGTGGAGCTGGGCCGACGTGGCAGCGGGCGGGGTCATTGGCTCATCCATCGGGGCGGGAGGGTCGGGGGCCTGGATCGGCCTCGTCGCCGGAATGGGCGTCGGATTCGGGCTCTGGCAGCTGGTTCCCTCGATGGAATTGCCGGATGCGATCGGTGTCGGTCTGATCGGCATGGCCGTCGGTGGCTTCACCGCGTGGATCGTTCGGGCCGTGGACGCGGGAGACTCGCCCCCGTCCGACGTTCCGGTACTGCAGTTCGACGTGGCGGTCCCGTGGTAGGGCGGCGCCTGCCTCCTCTCGGAGCGTTCACGCTCGTCGTGATCCTGTGCGCGAGTTGTACGGTCTCGCACCGGATGCAGCCGGTGGGCCCGACTGACGTACGGTCGCAGGCCGGCGCAGTCGCCATGGTGGAAGGCACCGCCGAGCACGGCGCGTATCCTTGCGAGGCCCGACGAGAGGGGGCTGGCGACGGCGTGCGCTGGTTCGGCCCGCAGCGAGAGCCTGATCGCCGCGCCCTGGCGGACTGGTGCTCCGGCGTCGGTCCCGTTGAACTCCGGGCGCAGCCCGCATTTGGTGGATCACCGTCGTCGCAGGCTCCGGATTCGACCTTCACGGTGGCCACATGGAACGTCCACGTGGGTGGAGGCGATCTGATCGGCTTCCTGCAGGGCGAACTGGAATACGGGTGCGACGCTCAGGGGCCCCGGAAGAGGAATCGGCACTTCGCGCTGCTGGTCCAGGAAGCCCACCGCGCATCATCCGCAGTGCCCGAGGCGTCCGAGGGCGCGGTCTCGCGAAAGCGCATCGCTGCAACCCCTCCGAATGGACCTCGGCACGACATCGTGCAGATAGCCGAGAGATGTGGACTGGCACTGTTCTACGTACCCTCGATGCGCAACGGCCTCGAGCCGGGTGAGAGGGGTCGCGAGGACCGAGGAAGTGCGATTCTCTCTACCCTGCCGCTTGCCGATCCGATTGCGATTGAGGTCCCTTTCGAAGCGCAGCGCAGAGTCACGGTCGTGGCCTCCGTCCGGGGCCCGGGTGACACGGTGCTTCGACTCGCGAGCGTCCACTTCGACGTGGCCGGGAACATCCTGCGAGTTCTGGGAACCGGCGGATCCATGCGCGTGCGCCAGAACGACGGCCTGACCGAAGCCCTGGACCTGGTGGACCCCGAGCGCGACACCCCGATCGTGGTCGCCGGAGATCTCAACACGTGGTCGTATCGCGAAACCGTCGTGCAGCGAATGCTCGAGACCTATCCGGACTCTCCGCCGCCGGGCAAAGAGAAGACGCGGGGAGACTGGCCGCCGGATCATCTCTTCTTCAGAGCCGGGAGCAGTGCTCTCGGACTGGTGGAGGGGTCCTACCGGGTCGCGGAAGACGCGTTCGGCTCGGACCACAAGGCGAGGCTGGTCATACTGTCGGCACGCTGAGAGCACCCCGGGGCCCGGGCGACGACTCGCTCAGGCCGCCGAGCCGTTCCCGCTCATGTCCGTGGTTGCGTCCCGCCTCTCGTCCAGCTTGAAGACGTACATCGCCAGAACCCAGATCACGGCAAACACGGCAAGCCCTGAGAAGATCACATCGCTCAGGAAGTGCCCTCCCTGCACGATTCTGCCAAGACCGGCGACGAGACCGAGGGCGGCGGCGGCGACAAAGATACGATTCCTGCGACGGCCGGCAGCCACCGCGAAACCGAGAGCCGCCAGCCAGTACACCACCGAGGGGTGTCCTGCGACGAACGAGCAGTTCCGGTCGCACTGATCCGTCGGCTGCAGCGCGGGGGTGAACTGCCTGTCCCCCGCAAACTCCGTCACGTCCCTGGGGCGAGCGCGACCCCAGTTGTCCTTGAAACCTGCGTTCACGACCAGGCCCGGACCGACGGCCAGGGCGGCAAGCACAAACAGGAGGAACCGATTGGAGAGAGTCCCCGCCCGCCTCTTCCGGACCAGGTTGTATATCAGGGCCAGGAGGCTGCCGACTCCGACCGTGATCGCGATGATCGGAATCGAGTCGTAGATGGCGACGGCCCACCAGGAGTCCTTCAGGTAGAATCCGCTATCCGGCCGGTAGAACAGGCCCGACATCCACAGATCGATGTCCGGAAAGATGGTGAATGCGGCGGCCGCGACGATCGCGACCGCCAGCAGAACACGAGTCATCCGCCGACGCGAGTCAATTCGTCGTCGATCAGACGCGAGACGACGTTGAAAGGCTGGGCGCCGGAGAGGAAGCGGCCGTTGATGAACAGGGCTGGCGTGCCGGTGACACCTGCCTGTCGCCCCGCCTCGATGTCCTCCAGAACCCGGTCACGAAATTCACGCGAGTCGAGACACCCATCGAAGATCTCCGAGTCCAGTCCGAGGTCCGCGGCCATGGTCTTCAGTTCGTCGGCGTCGGCCTTTCCGCGGACTTCGAAGATCGCGTCGTGCATCTCCCAGAACTTGCCCTGCGCGTCCGCGCACAATGACGCCTCGGCCGCCAGCTGGGCGTTGGGATGGATACCGGTCAAAGGAAAATGACGGTACACGATCCGTACCTGGTCGCCGTAGGTTTCCTCGATCTGATCGAGCGTCGGGAGCACACGAATGCAGAACGGACACTCGAAGTCCGAAAATTCGACCAGAGTGATCGGAGCATCGTCGGGGCCCCTGCTGGGACCGATCGCCTCGACCTCGATTCGAGCCGGCTCGAGCAAGTTGCGCACGTCGTGCTGCGAACGCAGTTGGGCCAGATAGACCTGCATCGCGAGGCTGCGCTGCTGCCGTTCCAGGAAGTCGATGATCTGCGGTGCGGCAGTCTCCCGCGGAGCGTTGTTCAGTTGCTCCCGGTAGAGATTGTAGATCGAATCGATCTGCTGTTCCGTAGGCTCTGGCAACTTCGAGAGAACTTCCCGCGCCACCAGGCCGTCGACGTCGAGTCCCTCTTGCTCGGCCTGGAAGTCCAACAACTTGGTGTCGATCGCCTGGGCCAGGGCCCTCTCGGTAATGTCAAACAACTGCTGCTTCGCTTGAATGAACTGATCGGGAGCGATCTCCTCGACTTCCTGCCGGGTGATCTCGTAGCCGTCGACGGTGGCCAGGACCTCGCCCTGCGTGGCCTGTGGCAGCAAGGTCGCTGACTGCGGCCTCGAGATGCCCCAGGTAATCAGCGCCGTAAAGGCGATGAGGGCTATGACGGGCCAGATTCCGATCTTCATGTCTATTCCTTCGTCGTCG
>JAMJQV010000347.1 GCA_023554435.1 Gemmatimonadota bacterium
GTCGGTCGACCTCGTGCGCCGCTTCCGCGACTGGCGCCTGGTCCTGCTCAGCGGAGTCCTGGGGGTCATGGTCCTGCGCCACGCGCTGAACACCCCGTGGGTGCGCCAGGAGTGGCCGAGAATCGCGGATGTCGGATCAGCGGTTCCGGCGATCCTCGTCAGCGTGGGCCTGCTGGTCGCCGTCATCCTGATCGGGCGGATGATCGAGGACCACCGCTCTGCCCTCAAGGCGGCTTCCGCGGCGACTCAGGCTTTGCGCGAGAACCAGACCCGGCTGCAGTTCGTGGTCGACCAGGCGCCGGTGGTGCTATGGGCGCTCGACAACGAGGGTTTGTTCACGCTGTCCGAGGGCCGTGGGCTGGAGGCGCTCGGTCTGCAGCCCGGTGAGGTGGTGGGCCGGTCGGTGTTCGACGTTTACACCGGTAACGCCGAGGTCCTCAACGACGCGCGCAAGGCCCTCGCGGGGCACAGGGTACGGTCGTCGGTACAAGTGGGGGACCTGGTATTCGAGAGTCGGCAGCGACCGCTGGTCGACGCAGCCGGCAGGGTGGTGGGGGTGCTCGGAGTCGCGGTGGACGTCACGGCCCGGGAGCGGGCGATGACGGACCTCGAAGAGACCAACAGGGCGCTTACCAATGCGTACGACAGCACACTCGAGGGGTGGGTGCGGGCCCTCGACCTGAGGGACCGGGAAACGGAGGGACACACGAAGCGCGTGACGAAACTCACTGTGGAACTGGCACGACGGGTGGGCGTGCCCGAGGAAGAACTGGTACACGTCCGCCGAGGGGCTCTCCTGCATGACATCGGCAAGATCGGCATTCCCGACGCGGTCCTGAAGAAGCCCGGTCCCCTGGACGAGGAGGAGTGGACGCTCATGCGCCAGCACCCCGTGTGGGCGCACGAGATGATCTCGGCCGTCGACTTCCTCCAGCCGGCTCTCGACATTCCGTACTGTCACCACGAAAGGTGGGATGGAGAGGGCTACCCACGCGGGTTGGCCGGAGAGTCGATTCCGCTGTCTGCGCGGGTGTTCGCCGTCGTGGATGTGTGGGACGCCCTGCGCTCCGATCGACCGTACAGCGAGGCCTGGGATGAGGAGCGCGTCCTGGCTCATCTCCGCGATCAGGCGGGGGAACACTTCGATCCGACCGTGGTCGAAGAGTTCCTGGAAATGCTGGCCGAGGCATGAGGTTTCTCGTTCTGACGGCATGCGTGGCGGTCCTGTCGGCTGCGTGTCGCGTCGAGGCGCCGGAGCGCTCGCAGGCAGAAGAGAGAGCTCAGAGTACGGGCTATCGCGGGATCCTTCTCGCGGATGCCAATGCCCGCCCCGATTTTGTTCTAACCGACATGAACGGTGAAGCCTTCGACTTCAGAGCGGAAACCGAGGGGAAGCTGGCGCTGCTGTTCTTCGGCTACACCTACTGCCCGGACGTCTGCCCGGTCCACATGGCCAGTATCGCGGCGGTGAAGCGCGATCTGAGCGTGGACGAGCAACGTCGCATGCGAGTCGTCTTCGTGACCGCGGACCCGCGGCGCGACACGCCCGAGCGCCTCATCGCGTGGCTGGGTAACTTCGATCCCGATTTCGTGGGCCTGCGGGGAACCGAGGCGGAGGTCGACAGCATCATGCTCGGACTCGCCCTCCCGGCCGCCATCCGTGACACCGCCTCGGGCCCCGACTACGCCGTGGGCCACGCGTCGCAGGTGATCGCCTTTCCCCCGGGCGACGGCTTCCGGGTGATCTACCCCTTCGGCACCCGGCAGGCTGACTGGAAGCACGACCTGGCCAGGTTGCTCAACCCTTGAACGGTCTCCAGTGGTGGTGCTCGGCCCAGACGGCCGCGTGGAGCTGGAATCCACGTCCGTTCCCCGGCGTGTGGCTGCTGGTGGCCCTCCTGGCCGTTCTGTTCTGGCGGCTCGGGAGAGCCTCGGACGACTCGGACGGGGCAGCGGGTTCTTCGCGCGACCGACGGGCCAAGTGGGCCTGGTTTGGAGGGGTGTTGGCCCTGTGGGTGGCGCTCGATTGGCCCGTGGGAGCGCTGTCGGGGTACCTGGCCTCCGCTCACATGCTTCAGTACCTGCTCACGGCCCTGGTGGCGCCCCCCCTGCTCCTGCTCGGAGTGCCGAGTGGCGCGTGGGGCCGGCTTGCTGCCAGGCCGAGGGCGGTGCGTGTCCTGGGCTTCGTGACGCACCCGCTGATCGCGATCGCCATCTTCCAGTTGGTCCTGTACTACACGCACCTGCCGTCCGTGGTCGACCGCCTGATGGTCACCCAGCTGGGGTCGCTCGCCATCGACACGTTGTGGCTGGGGGGTGGCCTGCTGTTCTGGTGGCCCGTGGTCGCGCCGGTGCCGGCCAGGCCGCGCTTCCGGTATCCGCTGAAGATGGGTTACCTCTTCCTGGCCACCGTTCTCAACACCATGCCGTACGCGTTCCTGACGTTCGGCGAACTTCCGTTCTACGGCGTATACGAGCTGGCCCCGCCGGTGGGAATCCTCGGCGCCCGTGAGGACCAACAGGTCGCCGGATTGCTGATGAAGGTGGGGGGCGGACTCGTCCTGTGGACGGCCATCACCATCCAGTTCTTCCTGTGGTTCAA
>JAMJQV010000348.1 GCA_023554435.1 Gemmatimonadota bacterium
GCGAACGCTCGCTGGAGCGGATCGATCGCGCGCTGGAGACGCTAGCAGAAGGTCGTGCTGGCTCTCCCGACGAGGGGCCCGAGGCGACGAGTCGAGAGTCCGCAGGCCCATCCGAGTGAGCGCGTCCGGTGAGCAACAGGACCGGGCCTTCATGGACCGGGCGCTGGCCGAGGCCAGGCTCGGCGCCGAGCGCGGTGAAGTGCCGGTGGGGGCCGTACTCGTTGCCCCGGACGGCAGGTCGTTCGTGGATCACAATCGGACCCGGGAGCTGTCCGACCCTACGGCCCATGCCGAGATGCGGGTGATTCGGACGGCTGCGGAGAGTCTGGGCGACTGGCGACTGCTGGATCACACCCTCTACGTGACCCTCGAGCCGTGCGCGATGTGCGCCGGGGCGATCGTCCTCGCGCGCATCCCGCGCCTCGTATTCGCCGCGGCCGATCCGAAGGCGGGAATGTGCGGTTCGCTCGAGAACCTGGTCCAGGACTCCCGGCTCAATCACTCGGTCGCGGTGGAGCGCGGCCTGGCGGCTGACCAGGCGTCGGGTCTGCTCAAGGCGTTCTTCGCGGCCCGGCGTGGCGGGTCGGGGAATCCAGGGGTTACGTCGGACGGGGGTGCGTGATGGACTCGCCAGTCGTTCTCGTGGCGCCCGAACTCCGTGATCTCGCCGGAGACGCTCCGGAGTGGCCGGCCGGCCACACGACGCGATTCGCTCGCCCGGATGACCAGCATCCGGCCGGAACCGCGGAACGTGTCAGCGCGATCATTCCCCTCGTATCACAACCCGTGGGTGAGCCCGAGCTGGTGACGTATCCGGCGCTCCAGATCGTCGCCAACTATGGCGTCGGAACGGATAACCTGGACATCCGGGCGATCCGCGACCGCGGCATCGAGGTCACAAACACGCCCGACGTTCTGACGGACGCCACGGCTGATCTGGCCATGGGTCTGATCCTGGCGGCCGCCAGACGACTTCGCGAGGGACTCGCCCTCGCGAGCAGCGGAGGCTGGGAGGGCTGGCATCCGACGCAGCTCCTCGGGATGGGGCTGCAGGGCAGACTACTCGGCGTTCTCGGCGCCGGCCGGATCGGTCAGGCGACCGCTCGCCGGGCCCGGGCCTTCGGCATGGAGATCGTCTACTGGGATCGAAACCCGAGGCTCGACTTCGAGCGTGAGCCGGGGGCACGTCGTGCGGCAAACATCGAAGAACTGCTCGGCGGGTCGGACATCGTCAGCGTTCATCTTCCGCTCGACCCGCAGACCGAGGGCTTACTGGATGCCCACAGCATCGGATTCATGCGGCCCGGCTCGATCCTGGTGAACACAGCGCGAGGCGGAATCGTTGAGACCGAGGCGCTGGCGGCGGCGTTGCGGGCGGGGCACCTGGCGGCGGCTGCGCTCGACGTCTTTCCCGATGAGCCGGAAGTGCCGGCTTCATTGCGCGACCTGCCGAACTGCTTCGTCCTGCCTCACCTGGGTAGCGCCACCCTCGCGGCCCGGAGTGCGATGTGGCGACTGGCGGCGGACAACGTCAGGGAGGTGCTGAAGGGCCGGGCTCCGATCACGCCCGCAGGCTGAGCCCGGCCCTCAGGGCGGGCAGCACCGGAGCGCCGCCCACCTCGAACTTCAAATCGATTCGACGAGGCTCGCGATCATCACGATCGGAAGTACGGCCGCGCCCGCGAGCTCCCGGATCGTTTTCACAGGCCCAGCGCCTCGAGCACGGACGGCGGCAGCAGTACCGTGTCGACCACGTGAATCACGCCGTTGGTCGCGGGGATGTCGATGCTATCCTCGAAACCGATCGTCTGTCCGGCCGCATCCTCGAGCGAACCATCTCCCACGAATACGAATTCGCCATTCGCCATGTTCAGCTGCCTGGCATTCAGGACGCTATTGGAAAAGCGCCGACCTTCCTTGACGTGGTACAGCAGGATGTCGGTCAGCAACTCCGTGTTGGCGACGATGTCCCCGAGTCCGATGCCGAAGTCGGCCTGCAGCATCATATCCAGGTTCACGAACGCCGCGTCGGTCGGCGCGAACACAGTGTACTGGCGCTTGCCGTTCAGGGCGTCCACCAGTCCGGCTTCCTGAAGCGCGAAGATGAGCGTGCCGAATTCGCCGGACTCCGCGTTCACGGCCAGCGCGATCTCGACGATCGTGCCCTCCGCCTGTCCGGCGCCGGGCGCCTCCGCGGGTGCGGGGTTTTTCTTCGCCAGCAGGTTCGCGTCAGGCGAGGTCGGGTTGTCGGTGCAGGCGACAGCGCCAAGCGACAGCGCGGTCAGAGCCAGCAGGTATCGAGCTTTCATTTGAACAGTCTCCCCCCCCGGGTATCGTTGACCTTGGGCTTCGAGCGCCTCTACCCGCTCAAAATACAAATCGTTTGATATTTGTCAAGTATTGGCCGCAGGAGAAGTCGCCACGTTTGCTAATTTGTCTACCGTAT
This sequence comes from Gemmatimonadota bacterium, assembly GCA_023554435.1. Taxonomy (GTDB): domain Bacteria; phylum Gemmatimonadota; class Gemmatimonadetes; order Palauibacterales; family Palauibacteraceae; genus Benthicola. The sequence continues at coordinate 2,447 of JAMJQV010000348.1, forward strand.
GTCTATGTCACTTCGGTTCTCCGGGGCCACACTGAGCGAAGATTCCGGACGCGAGGTGCCGATGCGGTGCCTTACAGACAGATCCTGGAGTCGGCGCGTGGCGGGAGCTCATCGCTGGCAACATTGGCCATGGGCGGCGCTCAAACGGCCACTCCCGCCGAAAACCAGGGTCAACGCCCGCTTTGTCCTCTACTCAGCCCATTGCGGCGAGTCGAAGTCCTTCTTCCCCACGAAGCGCAGCAGAGAGAACAGGATCGTCGCTCCTACCAAGTAGCTGATCCAGGGCGGCATTCCGAACGCGGTCGGGATGTCACCGACCAGCATTCCCACGACGCCCACCGTCAGCGCG
>JAMJQV010000349.1 GCA_023554435.1 Gemmatimonadota bacterium
CTCCGAGTCAACGGGAGCGCCCGAATCGTCGCCCTCGTCATCCGCGTCCAGGTGGATCTCCTTCAGCTTGTCCACGTGGTCGAACGCGAACTGCATGTTCACCGTTGTGAGCAGATCCTTGCGGTTCACATTCGCGTCGACGAGCTCCACTCCATCCGGAAGATCCGGCTCGATCTCCGCTCGCATGGATTCCACGCTGAAGTCCTCGTCTTCGTCGACCTCCGCGAGGATCTCCTCTCGGGCCTCCTGGATCTGCTCGTCCGTGGGCTCCCCGCCCTCGCCGGCGAACGCGTTCTGGATGTAGGCGGACATGTAGGCGACCCGGTCGAGGTCGATCGCGAGATCTACGTCCGCCGTGCCGGACAGGTCCTCTTCCAGCGTGATACCGTACTCGAACTGCATGCACCCGGCAGCGAACCACGCCACGCCCGCAACCAGTATGCCTCTCAGGTATCGCATCGTCCCTCCTGTTCTTGGGCGGAGACCGGGGCGGCCGTGCCCACGCATTCTCCGAGTAGTAGTACGGCGGCCGCGAGCGCAGGTTTCGTTTGCCGCACCGCCGGAGGTTCGCACATACTCACCGGCCTGACGATTACCACCGGGGAGGATTCGTTCATGCAAGCCGTGCTCACGACGGGAGCATCGAAGGGAATCGGATTCGACGCCGCCAGTCTCCTGGCGCGGAAGGGCTATCACAGCCTTGGCACGGTGCGCCGCGAAGAGGACGCGGTCCGCCTTCGGGAAGCCGGGATCGAGCCGGTGTTGATGGATGTCACGGACGCGGGGTCGATCGCACGGGCGGCGGCCGAGGTCGAGCGCCTGCTGGACGGGATCCCCCTGCGCGCTCTCGTGAACAACGCGGGGGTGCCCGCGGCGGGCCCGATTGAAATGGTGGACCTGGACGAGGCCCGGTCCCTGTTCGAGGTGAACTTCTTCGGGGCCCTGGCGACCACTCAGGCCTTCCTTCCGCTGCTCAGGGCTTCGAAGGGCCGGGTGATCAACATGAGTTCGGTCTCGGGACGCTTCGCTTTCCCCTTCGCCGGCATCTATGCGGCGTCGAAGTACGCCCTTGAAGCGGCCTCGGACGCGCTCCGACGGGAACTGGCCACGGCACAAATCGATGTGATCCTGATCGAGCCCGGTTCCGTGCAAACTCCTATATGGGATCAGGTTGAGTCGATTGACATGATCCAATATCGAGCCACTCCGTACGAGAAACTCATGCCGGCGGTACAGGACTCGGCCGTTCGCGGGGGACACGAGGGTCTGCCGGTCGACCGGGTGTCCGAGGCGGTGCTACGGGCCGTGGCCGACCGCCGACCGCCCCCCAGGATTCCGGTGGTGGCGTCCCGTCCCGGGTGGCTCCTCCAGCGCGTGCTCCCTGCCCGGCTGTGGGACCGTCTGATCGCCCGCCTCCTGGCGCGCGTACACTCTGGCGACGAGGTCCGGTCGCCGCTCCGCTGACCCCTACCCCTTGACGGTTTAGGGAAGCCTGCACAGTTTGCTTCATCGCTTACCTAAACGCGTTAGGTAATACATCGGTGTGCACCGCACCGTCATGGCCGTGGAGAGACTTGATGCCCGCTCAACTGGAAGCCGTCCCGGTACTGCAGGGAACGCTCGACATGCTCATCCTCAAGACGCTTGCCTGGGGCCCGAAACACGGCTTCGGCATTCTCAGGCACATCGAACAGGTGACGGGTGAGGAGCTGCATGTCGAGGAGGGGGCGCTCTACCCCGCCCTTCATCGGATGCACCGCAGGGGTTGGCTCGAAGCCGAGTGGGGACTGTCCGAGAACAACCGGCGTGCGCGCTACTACCGCCTGTCGAGTGAGGGAGAGTCGGCTCTTTGAGAGCAGGTCAAGGACTGGGGCCGCATGGTGCGGGTCATCTCGCTGGTCCTGGAGGGCGCTCCGGCATGAGCGGTCGATGGGCGCCACGGGCGCGCCTCGGTCTGCGCGATCTGCTGTTCAGGCGGGACGTGGACGATGGGATCGACGAGGAGCTTCAATTCCACGTGGAAGCGCGGGCGGAACAGCTCGCGCGGGACCGCGGACTATCGCTCGAGGAAGCAAACACCGAGTCGCTGCGACGGTTC
>JAMJQV010000350.1 GCA_023554435.1 Gemmatimonadota bacterium
GACGAGCCAGCCAGCCGCTGGAGACGCGATGTCGAGGCCCCAGTAGGCGACCGTGTCGGCCCGCGACCAGCTCGTCCCCTCGTCGGGGGACCAATCCGCACCGTGTGGACCGACCGCGACCAGGGTGGGTGTCGGGGCGCCCGGGACGTAGGCCGCTCCGTATACGGCGCCGGCAAGAACAGGCCGGCCCGCCAACGTCCAGCTCGCGCCGCCATCCGACGTGACGGCCACGTTGTCGCTGTGTTCGTCGGGCCTGGCGAGGTCGCCGCCCAGGATGACTCCGTGCAGGGAGTCACGGAAGGCGATCGTGAAGATGCCGGCCGCCTCTCCCCCGGGCAGGGGAGCCGGGACCGCCGTCCACGTCCGGCCGTCATCGCTCGTGGCCAGGACGCGGGCCGTTTCGGCCGCTCCGGTGCCGATCCAGGCTCGCCCGCCCGGACCCAGGGCCAGGCAGGTCCCACTGGCCGCGAACCCGCCCTCCCCGGGGAGGGCCGCGGGCACGCTCGCGGTGCGCGTGTATTCCCAGGTCTCACCACCGTCCCCGGTGCGGAGAATCCGCAACTCCCCGTCTACCGCATCGCCGTAAACCAACCCATGCTTCGCGTCCCGGAACTCCAGGCAGTCGTAGAAGCCGTCGGGCTCGGGGTTCAGGAACTGCAGTTCCCAGGTCGCGCCGCCGTCCTGTGTGCGATAGATGCGGGAGAGTTCGCCGGACCCCGCGCTCAGAAGCCACGCGCGGTCGGCATCCAGCGCGTGCACGTCACGGAACTGGAGGGTGTCGGCGCCTTCCACTACGTGCGCCGTCCACGTCACGCCTCCGTCGAGCGTGCGGGCCCACGTGCCCCCGTGGCCACTCACCCACACCACGTGCTCGTCCACGGCGCTCACGGCCTGAAGCAGGACGTCCGTGCCGCTCTCCTGCTGCTCGAGGCGGACGGTGGACAGGGGAATGGGAGTGGATTCCGGCACGTCGGGCGACCCGCAGGCTCCAAGCGCGAGCAAAGAGGTGGTTAGCAGGATCACTGGCACACGGACGACGTTCATCGGGCACCCTCCAGGTACACGGTCATCAACCGGCGCATGGTTTCCTCGGCCGGCAGCCTAAGTTCGAGATCCGTGACGTCATCCTGCTGGTAGGCTACCCGGGCCCCGGCCGACGTCCGATCGGCTCCCTCCGACGAGAAGACGGTCTTCTGAATTGTCACCGGCTGGCCGATCAAGCGTACACGATACGAACGTCCGCCCTCGCCTTCGACCGAAAGTCTCCAGGCGCCGTCCTCTCGATCGAAGTTGACGATGCGCAAACCGCTGCTCGTTTGCCCGGGCTCCAGCCCGATCCTGGGCGGCACCACGGACAGGCCACCGGTCCACTCGATCTCGATCCGGTGATCCAGGCCGTCCAGCGTCAACTCAACCGGCAGCCGCAGATCGTGGGGGCTCGATTCGGCTTCCACCGCGTGCGCCTCTCCGTCCACCCGGACGGTGGCGTTCCGGCTCCCCAAGGGCAGGGAGGCCACGTACGCGAGTTCGATCGGCGGACCTTCACTTCCCAGGATCACGCGCGTGACTCCAGCCTCCCGCTCGATAACCGCTTCCACCCGGGTATCGCCGACCCACAGCCTGCGTACGGCCATCCGGTCCCAGTCCGCCGGGATCTGCGGAGCCAGGGTCGCGGCGGCGTTTGGCGCATCGGGCTCCCAGCCCACGAGTCCACGGATCAGTGGAGTGGGCAGCATGGACGAGGCGAAGAACTGGTGTGGGACGGTCTCATCGAGCGGGGTATAGAACGCTCCCGACAGAAGTTCGGGATGGCGGCCGAGGCTCCAGTCAAACGTCATCTGCTTCACGGCGTCCATCAGGTGCAGGCCCGACCATGGCCTCCGGTACCGGTACTGACCCAGGCTGACGAACCCCGTCACGAACGGCCACACGGTGCCGCTGTTGTACTGAAGGGGATCGTACAGGTCACTGCTCGAGGAGAGCATGCGGGCTCCCCAGTCTGTGGAGACCGCATCCGCCGCCAGATGTCTGAGCGTCCCTTCGGCGGGACCTTCGTCGAACAGGCCAAACATCAAGCCGGCCGCCGGCCACACGGTCAGGTCGTCGTTCGTGCCACCGGACCTGAGCAGGGCGAAGGCGTGAAATCCACTATCGGATGACCAGTAGGCCTCGTTCAGCGTCCCCCGTGCCAGGTCGCGAAGTTCCACCGCCCTCGCCTCGACCGCCGTATCGCCCACAGCGCGGGCCATGTCCGGCACACCGTGGAGTGCGGCCGTCCACACAGACGCCAGGTAGACGTCCTGGTGCACGCCGGCGCCAATCTCGCCCACCTCCACGGCGGCGAGGCCTCCCGTCGTATTCTCGATGATCCCGTCCCCGTCCGTCTCGACCGAGAGACACCATTCCCAGGCCCTGAGGAACGCGGGCCAGATCTCGCGCAGGAAGTCGTCGTCACCCGACGCCTTCCAGTACTGCCAGACGGCCGTCATCCACCACGGGGTGGTATCCGCGTGGTAGTAGGGGTACGGGAATGCTTCGAACCAGTCCAGGTGGGCGGCCGCCTGCGACACTTCGTGCGGGATCTTCCCATCGTCACGCTGATACCGGGCCAGGAAACGCAGGTCCTCGGCCACCAGGTCCCACTGTCCGGTGACGTCCATGGCCAGCGTGTTCATCGCCGCGTCTCCCCCAAAGAACCAGCCGAATCCGGGTCGGAAGCTGGTACCGCTCGTTCCCCAACCCGCCACGAAGCCGCAGCCCAGGTCCGGGTTGCAGACCCGTTGTTCTTCCAGGTTGATCTTGGCCCACTCGAGTGCGAGGTCCAGCTGGTCGTCCGGCGTGTCGACGCTCGTGGTGGTGGAGAGCACCGAGTCGGCCCAGGACCGTTTGGCCCGGTACAAGCTCTCTGCGTCGAGCAGCAATCGCTCGTACGTAGCCAGGACATCGTCCCGGGCTCCGAGGCCGGCCGCGATCGCGATGGGAATGAACTCCGAGTCGATGCGGTCGGCGTCGACCGCGATCCGGAACGTGGCCGGGGCTTCGGCCAGCCGGTGCGCCGGGTGCGCGGTGGCTTCAGTAGCCCACGGAGAACCGATCAGCGCATGGCGGGTGCGCAGGCTCTCCGAGAGGATGAACGCACGCCGGCTCTCGCTCCACGACAGGTACTGCCCTCCGAACGCCCCGGGCCACATGAGTTGCAGAACGGGCTCGAAGGTCGCCACGATCTCCAGGGGCCGAACCGCTTCCACATCCAGGAGCACCAGCAGGCCAGCCTGGTCGTGGGGCGCCAGGATGT
>JAMJQV010000351.1 GCA_023554435.1 Gemmatimonadota bacterium
CACCAGATCGTGGGGGACGTGGACGCGCTCGGTCCGGGAGCCAGCGCCTTCTCACCCGGGGACCGCGTGGGTGTGGCCTGGCTGCGCGGCACGTGCGGCGCGTGCGCGTACTGCCGCCGCGCTGACGAGAACCTGTGTCCCGACTCCCGTTACACGGGCTATCACGAGAACGGCGGGTACGCGGAGCTCGCGGTCGTGCCCGAGGAGTTCGCGTATCGCATACCGGATCGGTTCGACGAGCTGCAGGCGGCCCCATTGCTGTGCGCCGGGATCATCGGATACAGGGCCCTGCAGCGCGCGGAGGTTCCCGCCGCGGGCCGGCTGGCCCTGTACGGATTCGGGTCGTCCGCGAGCGTGGTGATCCAGATCGCCCTCCACCGCGGCTACGAGGTTCACGTTGTCACGCGAGGCGAGAGTCACCGCCAGCTGGCGCGCGACATGGGAGCGCACTGGGTGGGCCGCGCCGGCGACACACCTCCGGTGGCCGTCGACAGTGCGATCATCTTCGCCCCGGCGGGCGAAATCGTCCCGGAGGCCCTCCAGGCAGTGCGGAAGGGCGGGACGGTGGCGATGGCCGGCATCTACATGAGCGCCATTCCCGAACTCGACTACGAGGCCCACCTGTTCCACGAGAAGAACCTGCGCAGCGTGGAGGCCAACACGAGGGAAGACGGACGCAATCTGCTTCAGGAGGCGGCGCAGGTCCCGGTGCGGGCCAGGGTGACCACGTTCCCTCTCGAGGAGGCCAATGAAGCCCTGATCCGGTTGAAGAACGACCAGATCGATGGCAGTGCCGTCCTCGTGATGGGCTGACGACGCGCGCCGTCGGCGTCAGGTCCGGACCCGTCTACTCAGCAGCTTCCTCGCTCGCTTCTTCGGCCGCCAGCCGCGCCTCCCAGATGATGCGGCTGACATCGGAGGCGGCCGCCCGCGTCACCGTTTCGTCTTCCACGCCGCTCGTGAGGATCACCAGGACGTAGGTGGTGCGGCCCGCGGGCATCACGATCCCGCCGTCGTGATCGACGGCCGTGATCCACCCGGTCTTGTGCGCCACAGGCGTTCCCTCGGGCAGACCCGCGGGGATGGCGTCATTGAACTCCTGCCGCAGCAGCGCCTCGATCATCTCGGAGGTAGCCCTTGCCGTGGCCGTCTGTCCGCGCGCGAGGGCGCTGAACAGCTCCAGCAACCCGCGGGCGGTTGTCGTGTTGTTGAGCCCATTTTCGTACGCGGGAATGTCCTCCACGCCCCGCAGCACCTTCATCCCGTCCGCCCCGAGGTAGGCCAGCATCGGCGCGATCGAATCAGGGTCCGCGAGCTCGATCAGGATGTTGGTGGCCAGGTTTGAGGACCGGCTGATCATTCGGTCCATGAGGTCGCGGACCGCCACTTCGGAACCCACCAGGGAGTACAGGGCGGAATCGCTGTCCTCGTCCGCCGACAGCGAGTATGTGCTGCCGTCGTAGATGCTCGTGAACTCGTTCTTGACCATGATCGCGGAGTCGAGGTCGAGCTGGCGCCAGTCCGCCATTCGTTGGAGGCGCAGCATTACTGGCACTTTCATCATGCTCGCGGCATGGAATTCAGCGTCGGGATTGATCAGAAGCTCGTCACGGGTCTGAAGGTCACGGTACGCGACGGCGAACTCGGCGCCCGTTTCGGCCATCCGCTCCGAGATGGCGCGGGCGAGGTCGCTTTCGGTTCCGGCCTCGGAACGCGCATCGACGTCATCCGTGGAGGGAGCGTCAGACGCGCAGCCGACGTTGAGCGCGAGGACTCCAAGGAGCATGGCCTTCCAGATTCTCATCGAACCTCCAGTCGCGGACCTGCCTCGGGCGAGCCGTGTATTCTCATCGGCGTTCGCACGGTTGCCGTTTGCCAAAATGCGCGATGCCGACGATACTCCGAACCGCATTTCGGACAGGCCGTTTACTTACGGGAGTACAGACTTGGCACCAGGGGCGGACACTAAAGGGCCAGCGACATCCTCGCCAATGGCGGCTCGTCGTGTGTTGTCCCTGTTCTTCGTCTCCCTGCTATGGCTCGGGTTCGCCGCCTCGGCGACACACAATCACGACGGCGGAGCGAAACCGGCTTCCTGCGCGGTGTGCCACGTCGGCGCGGAGCCCGCGCTCGACGCCCCAGCCGAGGCACTGCTGCCCGAGACCTCTCCGCAGGTCTCGGCTTCCCCGCTTCCCCTGCCGGCGAGGCCATTCGACCATCGGCGTCCCGGGGCCGTTCTCGGGCCGCGCGCTCCCCCAGCCTGATCTTCTTCCAGCACACGTGAGAGTCGTGCCGGCGGTGGCCCTGGCCTCGCCGTGCGCGTTGTCTTTGCTGAAAAGGATCAGGAGACACGAATGCAACTTGGAGTGACAGGAGCAAGGGCGCTTGCCGCCCTCGCCAGCGTGTTCCTTGGCATAGCGATCGCTGCGCCGGACGCCGCCGCGCAGCAGCCCACGGCGACGATCACGGGAGTCGTGGTGACTCCCTCGGGAGCGCCAGCCGCCGACGTCGCGGTGCGCGTGCCCGGGCTCGGACGACACTACCACACGGACGAGCGGGGACGGTTCGAGATCACGGCGCCGCCGGGCAGCTATGCCATAGAGATTTCGAGCATACAGTTCGGCCGGGCGACCCGTCGCGTGCAAGTAGAGTCGGGTGACGAGCTGGAGCTGACGATCGAGCTGGAGCCGGCGTTCCACGCTGAGCCTCTCATCGCCAGCGTCGGACCGGAGGGCAGAACGCAGACGGAGCTCTACCAGCCCACGGACGTGGTGGCCGGGCGGGAGCTCATGGAGCTGGGAAGGAACAGCCTCGGGGAGACCCTCTCTGAGCGGCCCGGAATCAACTCCACCTATTACGGACCCGGATCCAGCCGGCCCGTAATCCGAGGTCTCCAGGGTGATCGGGTGCGCACCCTTCAGTCAGGCGTGAGCACGGGAGACGTCTCGGCCAGCGGCCCGGATCACGCCGTGGCGACTGAGCCGCTTCTCGCCGGCCAGATCGAGATCCTGCGCGGGCCCTCGACGTTGCTGTACGGAAGCTCCGCGATCGGGGGAGCCGTGAACTCCATCGATCCCCGAATCCCGCGCGAGAGATCGCCGCACGCCATAAGCGGCTTTGCCCAGGTACAGGGCGCCACCGTGAGCGATGAGCTGAACGGCGCGGCGTCGCTCAACGGCTCGTTTGGGGCAGTGGGCTGGCACGCCAGCGGCCTGGTGCGCGAGACCTCCGACTACTCGATTCCGGGCTTCGCCGAGGTGAATCCCGAGCCGGGCGAGGAAGAACCGGGCACCCTCGAGAACAGCGCCCTCGAGACGCTCACCGGCTCGCTGGGGGCTTCGTGGGTCGGCTCGGCAGGATACATCGGGGCGGCCTTCACCGGGTACGGAACGAAGTACGGCATCCCGGGGCACGAGCACGGCCACGAGGAGGGCGAGGAAGAGGAGGAGCACGCCGAAGAGGAGGGAGGCGTGCAGCTCGATCTCGATCAGACACGGTTCGATCTCGAGGGCCGCTGGAACTTCGGGGGTGGCGTGATCCGACAGACGAAGCTACGGGCCGGGTACGCCGACTACACCCACCAGGAGCTCGAGGGCACGGAGGTCGGCACGCGCTTCGACACTGACGAGTTCGAGGGAAGACTCGAGGCCACGCACGCGCCCCTCGGATCGATCACGGGGACCTGGGGCATCCAGTACGGCAACCGCAGTCTCAAGGCCGAGGGAGAAGAAGCCTTCATCCCGGAAACCGACACCAATGCATTCGCCGCGTTCCTGTACGAGGAGATTCCCGTCAACGGCCTCAAGTTCGGCGTCGGTGCCCGCTGGGAAACGGCGGACAATCAGACCGTCGAAGGCCTGGAGCGCACCAACAGCGGCCTCTCGGGCTCGCTGGGCATCAACTGGGCCGCGTCGGAAGCCGTGACTCTGACGGCGACGGGCTCCCGGTCGACGAAGCTCCCTTCCGCCGAGGAGCTCTTCTCGGACGGCCCCCACGTGGCCACCCGGCTGTACGAGATCGGTGACCCCGATCTCGAGAACGAGATCGGCTACAGCGGTGACGCTGCGGTCATCGTCACGCAGGGGCCGGTCACGGGACAGGTGGCGGGCTTCGTGAATTCCTTCGACAACTTCATCTTCCTGATGCCGACGGACTCCGTGGAGGACGGCCTCACGGTCGCCATGTTCGAGCAGGCCGACGCCCTGTTCTACGGGTTCGAACTGAGCCTCCAGGTCTCGCTCGTGCACCAGCCGAACAACCACCTCGCCCTCACGGGCTTCAGCGACTACGTGTGGGCCGAAGAGCGGCAGGCGGAGGGGCCGTTGCCGTACATACCGCCGCTGCGATGGGGAGCGGGTGCACTCTGGGAGTATGATCGCTGGCGCGCCACGCTGGACGTACGCCGCACCGAGGAGCAGGATCGCGTCGCCGAGTTCGAGACTCCGACGCCGGGGTACACGTTCCTGAACGCATCGGTGAGCTACGCCTTCTTCACCGGCAGGCTCGTACACGAGATCTCGCTTCGAGGAACCAACCTCACGGACCAGGAAGCCCGAAATCACGTGTCCCTGCTCAAGGACATCGCACCCCTGCCGGGGCGTGACATCCGCCTCACGTACCGGCTCCTGTTCTAGCCGGTGCTCGTACTGTGAGGGGACCGGCCGGGCCGGATGGCCCGGCCCGGAATTGACGCGAGGTTGATTCCGGGCGCGAGTGTGGTATGATTAATGCCTCGATCGAAGCACGATTCGCCGGGAGGCGGTCGCGATCGAGCCGACCCGCGGCTCCGCCGGGGATCCCCCTCAGGTCCGTCGGGTTCTATGGTAGCCCCATGCTGCTTCTGTTTCGATCCACATGGTCGCAACAGCGGACGCCCGGGGTGTCTTGTTTTCCTTGACCGGCGAGCACCTTCGCGGGTCGATCAGCAAATAGAACGGAAATGAAGTGACGAACGAAGGAACCCTCGGGGTGCTCGAAGTCCTCGGCGGAAAGTCGGGATTCATCCGGCGAAAGCACATGAGCTACACGCCCAGCGATGACGACATCTACGTCGGGCAACGCCTGATCCACAAGCACAAGCTGCGCTCGGGCGATGAACTGGAAGGAGAGGTCGGAAACCCGCCGGGAAGCGGCAAGAGTCCTCCTCTCAAGCGCGTGTTTACCGTCAACGGTGTGCCCGTCGAACAACTGGGCAATCGGCGCGACTTCAGGAGACTCTCGGCGCAGCACCCGAAAGAGCAGCTGAAGCTGGAATGCGGCCTCACCCGGCGGGGTGAGCCCGATCCCACCAACCGGATCATCGACCTGTTCTGCCCACTGGGCAAAGGGCAGCGTGCGATGATCGTGGCACCTTCCAAGGCCGGGAAGACGATGGTTTTGCAGGCGATCGCCGAGGGCATCGTCAAGAACTACCCGGAGTCATCGGTATTCATCCTCCTGGTGGACGAGCGTCCCGAAGAGGTGACCGAGATGGAAGCGTGCGGCTACGGCGAAGTGGTGGCCTCGAGCTTCGACTATCCGCCCGAGCGGCACGTGCAGGTTGCCGAGATCACGCTTGAGCGTGCCCGCCGCAGGGCGGAAATGGGCCAGGATGTGGTGATCATCCTCGATTCGATCACCCGCCTCGCGCGGGCCTACAACATGGTCGAGAGTGGAACTGGCCGGACGTTGTCCGGGGGACTCGACGCCGGCTCGCTGGACAAGCCGAAGCGTTTCCTCGGAAGTGCCCGCTACATCGATCCCGCCGAGGGCGGAGGGTCGCTGACGATCATCGCCACGGCGCTGGTGGACACCGGCTCCCGCATGGACCAGGTGATCTTCGAGGAGTTCAAGGGTACCGGGAACAGCGAACTGGTCCTGAGTCGCGAACTCGCGGACCGGCGCACTTTCCCTGCGATCGATCTCAATGCCAGCGCCACGCGACGGGAGGAACTGCTTCTGTCGGATGCGGCGCTTACGGCTTCGCATGCCATGCGGCGGGAACTGAGCGGTCACTCCGAAGTGGATGCCATGGCCGACGTACTCGGGATCATGAAGCGGACCTCCAGCAACGCGGTACTCCTCGACAAGATCGCGACACGCATCTAGCATAGACACCTTCGAATTCGATGACCCGGTGTGGAGGCGACAAAACAGCCTCCCGCCGGGTCGTGCGTCGATGGACCGATATCGGCCAGGTCTTCGACGCGGGCGAAACAACGGACGGCGATGGGTGAATGAACGAGAAGGCTGAGATGGCGCTTCCGGATCGAATTGCGGGACTCGAAGGTCTGGCGAACAACCTGTGGTGGACCTGGCACCAGGACGCTCGGGGGCTGTTTCAGCGCCTCGATCCGACCCTGTGGGCTCTGACCGGAAAGAACGCGGTCGACCTGTTGCGGCGAGTGGATGCCGACCGGTTGGCGGAGGCCGCGCGAGATCCGGTCTTCATGCGTGAGTACGACGCCGTGATGTCGGAACTCGACGCGGTGCTCGAGCAGCGACGAAGCTGGTACCGGGAGACGCACGGCGACCTGGCGCCCGGCGGGATCGCCTACTTCTGCGCCGAGTTCGGCGTTCATGCTTCGATCCCCATCTACTCCGGTGGCCTGGGCATCCTGGCGGGCGATCACTTCAAGGAAGCCAGCGACCTGGGGATCCCCCTCGTGGGCGTCGGCCTGTTCTACCAGAAGGGCTACTTCCGCCAGCGCATGACGGAAGAGGGACGGCAGCTCGCGATCGAGGAGCCATTCGACGCCGACTCGATGGCCATCCGCAAGGTGCTGGGCAACGGTGATGAGGGCGCGCACGCCTCGGTGACACTGGACGGGCGCGTGGTCCACCTGGGTGTCTGGGAGATGCTGATCGGAAGATCTTCCATCTACCTGATGGACACCGATATAGAGGCAAACCACACTGAAGACCGAAAACTCTCGCACCAACTGTACTCGGGCGACAACGAGATGCGGTTGCGTCAGGAGATCGTTCTCGGAATCGGAGGAGTCCGCGTGCTCCGGGCGCTCGGTATCCACCCCGACGTGTGGCACGCCAACGAGGGTCACGCCGCCTTCATGACTCTCGAGAGGTTTCGTGAGTACGTGGAGGAAGGTCTGTCGCCAGACGAAGCGCGGCGGCGGGTGTCGGAGTCCACCGTGTTCACGACGCACACGCCGGTGGCCGCCGGACACGACGCTTTCTCGTTGGATCGGATGGATCGGTACTTCAAGCATTACCTCGACCGGTTGGGACTCTCCCGCGAAGAGCTGAACGCGCTGGGGAGACATCCGCACGACGACGGTCGCTTCCACATGTCCACTCTGGCCATCCGCATGTCGGATGCCCGCAACGGTGTGGCCGAACGCCACGGCGAAGTGGCCCGGAAGATGTGGAGATCGATGTGGCCGGAGGCCGCGAGCGACGACGAGGTGCCCATCGGGCACGTCACGAACGGTGTGCACCTGCCGTCCTGGGTCTCGCCGCCGTTCCGCGACCTGTTTCACAGGTACCTGGGTCCCGACTGGGAGCTTCAGCACGACGACCCCGCGCTGTGGGAGCGTGCTCTCGACCTTCCCGATCACCTGGTCTGGGAGGCTCACAAGAAGTGCCGGGGCCGGCTCTTCACCGAGCTGCGAATGCGGGCCCGCGGGCGCTGGACCGACGGCGAGTCGGCTCCCAGCCAGGTGGTGGCGGCCGGCACGCTGCTCGGTCCGACGACCCTGACCATCGGGTTTGCCCGCCGGTTCGCCACGTACAAGCGGGCCACTTTGCTGTTCAAGGACATCGAGCGTCTGCGGGCCATCCTGCTGGATCCGTGGCGGCCTGTTCAGATCGTGATGGCTGGCAAGGCGCACCCGGCCGACAAGCCCGGGCAGGAGCTCCTGGCCGAGGTGTACCGCATGGCGTCGGACCCGGCGTTCGCGGGCCGCATCGCTTTCGTCGAGAACTACGAGATGAATGTCGCTCGCGAGCTCGTATCGGGCGTGGACGTCTGGTTGAACACCCCGCGTCCGCCCATGGAAGCGAGCGGCACGAGCGGCCAGAAGGCGGCACTCAACGGGGTACCCCACCTGTCCACGCTGGACGGTTGGTGGGCCGAGGGCTTCACCCGTCTCAACGGCTGGGCGATCGGCGAGGACCTGGGTGGCGAGACGCCCGAGGATTGGGCAACCGCGGACCGGGAAGACGCGGAGTCGCT
>JAMJQV010000352.1 GCA_023554435.1 Gemmatimonadota bacterium
GTTCGGCCTCCTATCGAGGAGCGCCGAAGGTGACCTCGAGCTCGACCCGCTCGCCGTCACGAATCACGACGATCGGAGCGGTGTCGCCCGGGTTGGCTTCGGACAACACGACCATGTAGTCCTGCACGCTCGCGATCTCCATTTCACCGATCTGGACCACGATGTCTCCCCGCTGAAGGCCGGCGGCTTCGGCCGGGCTGTCCGGGCGGACATCGGACAGGAGGAGCCCCGGAGATCCGTCGGAGGGACCGGCGTAGTCCGGGATCGTCCCCAGGCGCGCCTTGAGCGCCATTCGCCGCTGCGGGCCGTCCGAGGTCTTCACCAGTGTCAGCTCGCCTTCCCGGTTGGCGATCGTCCCGCCAACATCCGAGACCAGCCACGCGACGCGCGCTCCCACCTCGGCGTTGATCAGGTCGGCATCGTCAGACGGCTTGTGGTACTCGGCGTGCGTGCCAGTGAAGAAATGCAGGACCGGGATGTCGGCTGCGAAGAACGCGGCCTGGTCCGATGAACCGAAACCGTCGCCGCCGATGGAGCATTCGAATCCGTATCGCTCGCAAAGAGGAGCCACGAGGTCGTCCCACTCCTCGGCCGAATCGCCACCGAGCACCGATAGCTTCTCGTCGCGCAGTCGCCCCACCATATCCATGTTGAGCATGGCTACGGCGTCTCCCATTTCCAGTCCTTCGGGCGGCTGGCGCACGATGTTGCTCGCCCCGACCAGTCCCCTTTCCTCCGCCGAGAAGGCCATGAACACGACATCACGCTTCAGCTGGCCGCGGCGCTCGTACATCTGACGCGCGACCTCGAGGAGGGCGGCCGCGCCCGACGCATTGTCGTCGGCTCCATTGTGGATGGCTCGCGAATCAGGCTCGAGCGATCCCTCCCCACCGTAGCCCAGGTGGTCGTAGTGAGCGCCGATCAACACGACGCCGTCGAGCTCGCCATTGCCCTGGATGCGTCCGAGGACGTTGAACGCGTAGACGAAGCCCTTCTGGGCGTGCGGGTTGGAGGGGTCGGCAATCGGCACGCCGAAGACGTGGCGGTAGCCACCGTCGTCGCCAGCCGGCTCCAGACCGATGCTCTTGAACTGCTGCTCCATCCACAGCCCGGCTTTGGCCAGGCCCTCGGAGCCAAGGCCGCGGCCCTGTCGTGCGTCGTCCGCCAGCCAGTTCACGTCCGCTGCATACCGTTCCGCTGCCGCGTCGATTCCGCTGGAGATGCGTTCCGAACCGTCGGTCTGCGCGATCGCTGCCGGGGCCGCGGACATGAGAATGACGGCCAGTAGCGCCGTCCGAATCGACGTTCTATTGCCAACCGAGAATGACATCACTTCCTCCGTATGAAATGCCGACAAACAGGTGATCGTGTTGGACGGACGTCCGTGTGGGCGCTCCGTCGACGCGGGCAAAGTACATGCCGCGGCGTCTCCGCGCTGTAGCTGCGGAATTGGTCAGAACGCCCCGCCGCCGCCTCCCCCGAAGCCACCGCCTGAGAAGCCGCCTCCCCCACCTCCGGAGAACCCGGACCCCCCGGAACTTCGCGGCGCCGAGGTCATGGCGGTAGCGGCATGCTGAGTCATGCCGGAAAGGTCGCCCACGAACAGGGTCGGGTGAAAGCCACGGTATCCCGTGCCCTTGTACCAGTCGGGCGGTTCGCGGTAAATGTCCGCGAATGCGGCGGCCCACTTCCTCTCCACGGCGAGGGCCATGGCATAGGGCAGGTAACGTTCGAACATCTCGGGGCCGGTGATCATCTTCTTGAACCGGTCCGATTCTACCCGCTGCAGGAACTCCTCGAAGCCCAGCGCAGCTTCGAGCGCCCGCGTTCCGGCAACGGTGCGGGCGGGCATGAAGATCCCGAATCCCAGGACGATCGCGCCCGTGAAGACCCCAGCCAGCACCGTCGTCAGAGGGGCCATGCCGAATCGGGTGGCGAGCACCAGCCCCCCTCCGCCTACCAGCAGACCGGTCGCCAGCGCGATGCCGATCCAGCTCGCGAGTACCCGGTCCGGGCGGCTGCGGTAGTACTTGAGATCCATCAGTTCGGAGAAGACCCGATCCTTGATCCCTGGAAGGTCCTTGTAGAACTCATTCTCGAGATCGGACATGTGGACGCGGTCTCCCGCCCTCGGGGAACCGAACACCGCCCGGAGCAGCTCTCGCTCATGGCTCTTCAACCCCGAGAGGTCGTCGCCCGCCTCGCGCAGCTCGAGGACGTAGTCCCGTTCCTTCATCAACCCAAGGAACTTCTCCTGCTCCGTTTCTTCGATGACCAGGTAGCCGCGGACCGCGAGATCCACCAGCATGGCCGTCACATCCCTGAGATCGACCCGGTTGTCCACCAGCGCTCCCACCTCGGATGGTGTGAGACCCGGCGGTGGTTCGTACATTGGCGCGATGGCCCGCCGTTGGGGGTCACGGCCGCGACGGCGCCAGATGCGCTGCATCGCGAAGAGCGCGAGGATCGGTATCAGGAGCGGCCAGTTGCTGCGAAAGAACCTGGCTACTCGATCCCAAAGGGTGGGCCGACGTATCAGGTACTCGCCGGACGGGGTCGGCCGAGGTTCGATTCCGCCTTCCGCGGCGCCGGCCGGTCGCGTGATGAACGAGTCCCACGCGATGGCTACCGTGAGGCCCTCGTGAATTCCGAGCCCGCGCAGCGACCGGACCGTCACGACGTGGTCGGATATGCCCACTTCCACGGACTCGTCGGTGGACCCGTAGCTGCCGGTGAAGCCACGCGCGCGGACCCCCGTCACCTGCGCCGGCAGGCGGACGCTGACGCTGGCCCGCTCGATCGGGACGGGCCACTCGTCACCCGTGACGTTCCAATAGAGCTCGTCCCAGGCCTGGTCGTCTTCCTCGAAGAAGCGGAGACCGTTGTCGACCCGGTACCGTATCACGACGGTGCGAACCGCGTCCGAGGCTCCGGGGACCCAGACCTTGATCTTCCTGTAGTGTCGCTCTCGACTCGTCTCGTAGCGCAGCTCCCGGCCGGTCTCGTCCTCCACGTTCTGCACTTCGAGGCCCAGGGTGTAGTTCAGGTTGGCACGAGTCCGGTACTCGACCGGGATGGTCCGGAAGATCCCGTTGTACGAACCCTCGAAACGCACCCTGAGAGTCTCGACGACTTCGATGGCACCGCTTCGCAGAACATGGACGTCGGCGTGAAAGTCCTCGACGCGCCAGGAACGGAGGGTGCTGATGCCGCCCGGAGGAGTACCCGGGTCCGCCGCCGGCAGGCCGGATGGAGCGTACAGCAGCGCCAGGCACGCCACGGCGAACGCCGGACGGAGCACCCTGATCGGTCGTGTGGATGTCACCAGTCTACCCCCGGTCAGGCCTCGCTGTCGCCGAAGCTGACCGTCGGAGCGTCACGCTGCGCCTCGTCGTCCAGTTCGAAGAACTCCTCCTTCTGAAACCGGAAGGCGTTGGCCACCAGCACGGACGGAAATTGCTCGACTTTGGTGTTGTAGTCGCGCACGACCGCGTTGTAGTACCGGCGAGAGCTCTGCACGGCGTCCTCGATCTCCCCGAGCGTACCCTGAAGGCTCGTGAAGCTCTCGACGGCCCTCAACTGCGGATATGCCTCGGAGAGGGCGAACAGAGACTTCAGCGCCCCACTCAGCATGTTCTCAGCCTGTGCCTTGTCCGCCGGCCCTGATGCCGACATGGCCCTGTTTCGGGCTTCGATCACGGCTTCGAGAGTGTCCTTCTCGTGGCTCGCGTAGCCCTTTACGGTCTCCACCAGGTTGGGGATCAGGTCCCAGCGGCGCTTGAGCTGAACGTCGATGTCGGCCCACGCTCCCTGGGCCTGGGTGCGCATCTTCACGAGCGAGTTGTAGATGGTGATACCGACGATGGCGACGATCGCCAGAAGAATCAGAAACCAGGTCACAACACCCTCCGGGTCCGGGGGTCGAGGAGACGGCTGCCCACATGGCCAGAATACTCGACTCTATCCCGTCGTGACAAGCGGACGGGCGATCAGGTGGCGTCGAGCATCTGGTCGAGCGTGCTCCGCGGAACCGCCCCCGTCTGGCGCGCCACCTCGGAACCGCCCCGGTACAGGATCAGTGTCGGTACCCCACGGATTCCCACGGAAGCCGAGACCTGGGGGCTCGCATCGGTATCGAGCTTGGCCACCAGGAGCTCACCCACGTGATCGGCTGCCAGTTCATCGAGGACCGGGGCCATGACCTTGCAGGGTCCACACCAGTCAGCGTAGAAATCGACGAGCACGGAAACACCCGCCTCGCGGACCAGTCGCTCCAGGTCGTCACCGGCGATCTTCACGGGACGGTCCAGGAGGAACGGACGACCGCACTCGCCGCACACGGGCCGATCGACGGCGCGGTCCATATCCACCCGGTTCAGCTTGAGGCAGAAGGCGCATCGAAGAGTGGCCTTTCGTCCTCCCGCGGAGGTCTCGTCCGACATAGGGTTGTCTCCATCGATCGGTTCAGAGATTCGACGTCTCATCAGGCGACGCACCAGCGCCCACCGTTCGTATTGTGCGCCGAAGGCTCGGATGTCAACGTTTCAGTTCCCCGTTCTGATTGGAATCGCGCGTGCGCATCGTACACACGGAATCTTCGACGGTCATGGGCGGCCAGGAGCGCCGCGTCCTGGCCGAGAGTCTGGGGATGCGAGAACGCGGTCACGACGTGTGGATTGCCGCGACTCCGGGTGGGGCGCTGGCCGACCGCGCGGCGGAAGCGGGACTCGATGTGATTCCCATGTCGTTTCGGCGCCCGCTGATGCCGGCCAACGCCCTGGCTTTCGGTGCATGGACCCGTCGACTGCAGCCGGACGTCGTCAACTCGCACAGTTCGGCCGACAGCTGGACAGCGGCGCTCGCGCGACGCCTGGGTCCGCGGGTAGGAGCGCTGGTGCGGACCCGCCACATTTCGGTCCGAGTCAGTGCGAGCCCGCGTCACCGGTTTCTCTACGGCCAGGCCGACTACGTGATCACCACCGGCGAGTCGGTGCGGCAGGGGTTGGCCGGTTCGGGGCTCGTTCCCCTGGAGCGTTCCATGTCGATTCCGACGGGTGTGGACCTGGGACGTTTCCGTCCCGGCGCGGCAGATCGAGCGGAAGTGCGCCGCGCTCTGGGTGTGGCCGGAGAAGGGCCGGTCATCGGCGTCGTCGCGTACCTCCGGCAAGACAAAGGCCACGAGGTCCTGCTCCGCGCGTTCCCGGAGATCCTGAAATCGTACCCCGACTGCTCGCTGGTCATCGTGGGCGATGGCCCGGAGCGCCTCAATCTCGAGGCCGTCGCGAAGCACCTCGAAATTGAGAAGTCGGTCCGGTTCGCAGGTCTCCGGGAGGACATACCGATCGTGCTGGCCGGGCTCGACATCTTCTGCCAGCCGTCTCTGCGCAACGAGGGTGTGCCGCAGTCGGTACTGCAGGCCGGCGCTGTGGCCCTGCCCGTGGTGAGCACCGAGGTGGGCGGGATTCCCGAGGCCGTCGTGCATGGAAAGACCGGCTTCCTCGTCGCTCCCGACGATGCCTTTGCCCTTGCTGACAGGATCACCGCGCTGCTGGCGGATCGGGAGCTTCGAAGAGGAATGGGGGAGGCTGCCCGCCTTCACGTGTCGGGGGCATTCTCCGTTCAGCGGATGATGGATCGCACGGAGGAAGCCTACGCGGCCGCCGTGCGCTTCGCTGCGTTGCGTGGCGGGGCTGGCGGACCCACATCGTGACGAGGCATCTGCCGGAAAGCCGGTCCATCGGCGAGCGCCCCGTCACTCTGGCGCACCGTCGGATCCACGCTCCCGGGACGATCCCGAGCCGGTGGGTCCTGTTTCTGCACGGGTTCCTGGGTGCTGGCCGGAACTGGGCCTCGATAGGCCGGGGGGTCGTCGAGGCGCGACCCGACTGGGGGGTCGTCCTTGTGGACCTGCGCCTCCACGGCGACAGCCAGGGACTGGCCCCGCCTCACACCGTGGCCGCCAGTGCGGGCGATGTGAATGCCCTGATCCTGCGACTCCAGGCCACGGAGACGGTCATCGTCGGTCATTCCTTCGGTGGCAAGGTCGCCCTTGCGGCAGCCCGCGCGGGCGACCCGACACTGAAGCAGGTGTGGGTGATGGACAGCACTCCCTCCGCGGGCCGGACCGAGGCCGGGGCGGACCGTCTCCTGGCGTTGCTGGGCCGGCTGCCCGAGCGGTTCGACGACCGGGGTGAGGTCGTCAGGGCGGTGCAGGGGGCGGGCTTCAACCTGCACATCGCTGAATGGACGGCCACGAACCTGGCCCGGGGTCCTGACGGATACCGCTGGAAGTTCGACCTGGCCGCGCTCGACCTTCTGCTCGAGGACTTCTACCGGGAAGACCTGTGGTCGGTCGTCGAACCGTCGGTACCCGGTCGAGAAGTGATCTTCGTCCGGGCGACGCGCGCCTCGATCATGGACGAGGCCGCAGCTGCCCGGATCGCTCGCATGGAAGCCGACGGAGAGTGTGTCCGACTGGTCAGCCTCGACGGCGGGCACTGGATCAACATGGAGAACCCGGACGCGGTGCTCGAGTTGCTGATTCGGCACCTGCCGCGCTGACGGGAACCCCACTACAGGACCTCCCTCCAGGTGCCGGCGATCGCGCGGACCGGATCGGCCCGAATTCGAAATCCCAGCACGCTGGTCTCGCGACTCGCCATCCCCGGATCGTTGGCATGTCCGCGTCCCACCGTTGCGCGCGCGCTGATCCGGTAGAGCGCCGTCACGGAGTCCACGCGGAGCAGCCGTGTGGCTCTGACGCTGACGGCCTCGCCCGCAATCGTGTACTCCACCACGGAAGGTTGAACGGGGGAGGCCAGCCACGTGGCCAGCCCCGAGTCCGCGAGGTAGAACGCCTGGCTCGACGCCGCGTGGCTGACACCGATCCGGAGCTCGGCGCGCGCCGCCAGGAAGATCCCCGTTGCGCCGAGGTACAGGGCCGTGAGCAGAATGAGAACGACCAGCAGCGCGAAGCCTCGCCGGCCGGTGGGCAGCGTCACTCGCGGGCGAATCGTCCGCGGTGTCCGATGCGAGGGCATGGTATAGCTCCGTTCTTCGAGGGTACGAGCGCTCGCGCAGGTTGGTTCCGGGCGCTCATCTCCGGCTCAACCCACCGTTGCACGCACCTTTTGCGTACCGTCTTGGCTTTTTGCCACCTCGAACAATCCATCAAGACTTCCGTCGAGTTCGCACAGTGCTTCTGGATTGCCCGGTAAAGCGTTTACGTGAATGCGGTTATGGAACCTGACGGCATTCGGCTCCGCCTGTGGCAGCCAGCTTGCCCAAAGAACGCCGGGGAGAACTCATGAAAGGAGCGGAAGCCATGCAGTACAGTGAGTCGACAGAGGCTCTGCTCCACGCGATCAAGAACGACGTTCGCAGCCGCGTGGATGATATCGTGGATTATGCAGAGCATGCCGCGATGACGCTGACCTCGGAGAACGAGGTGGACGCGGTTCTCGAGCGGGCACTTCTCGAAGTCGAAAAGACGCTGGCCGAAGCTGCCCGAGCCATGGCGCGGGAAATCCACCGAGAGCGGATGTACTAGGGTTCTCGTTGCTCGCGGCACTCTCTCATGTTATCGATATTCCCGTGGGGATCGGTCTCCGTCCCGGCCGGGAATCGATTCGCGAAGCGCGCAAATTGTCGCATCGAGTCGCGTTGCCGGAAGGAACGCGTGCCCGTTGTATGTGTTGCAGAAACAGGTGATTACAGGGATCGACACCGAATTCGAGCCGCTGGCCGCGTTCTTGCCGAATCCGATCGTCCGTGGGCTTCCGCGGTGGAGCGGCTTGATGAGGGCACTGGTCGAGGGCCCGATTCCTGGGGCGCATATTCGCGGAAGGCGGAGACGCAATGGATGAGAAGGGGAAGATGAGCGCAAAGAACCGTGAGGCGAGAGCCGCTGCCGTCGAGCCGGACACGGCTCCGTCGACCGATGGAGACACCTCAGCGGATGACGGTGCCTCGACTGCGCACCCTACCTGGCTCGACCGGGTGAGAGATGCCGCCGCGCCAGAACCTGACGAGCCATTGTGGGCCCCGGAGCCGGTAGGTCCCTCCGACTCCGTGTGGGACGCCACCGATACCGTGGAGCCGGCTCCGCCACCGACCCCGGAGCTCGAGGTCCCGGCGGCCGTCGTTCCGGACCCCGGTGTTCCAGACCCCGTCGTTCCGGACCCTGGTGTTCCGGATCCTGGTGCGATCCCCGAGACAGCGACGGCGGCCCTCGAGGAGAACGTGGGCCTCAGCGTTCGCCGCCTGCGGCAAGCGGCAGTTGAGATGGCAGCCCGGGATGCCGATGCGGACATCCCGGATGCGCAGACCGAGGGGCAAGCCGAGTCGGAGTCGGAACTGCGTGATCGCGCGGTCGCTCTGTTCCGGAACTGGCAGGCTCGCGAGCGTTCACGTCTGAACTCGGTGGTCGCCGAGCTCGAGGGTCGCATCACGCGAACCCTGGCCGGCATCTCCCTCGACAACGATCGGTTCGAGCGTGTCACCAGCGAGCTGTTCCGGCTCAAGAAGCGCTGGGACATGAACCGCACCGCAGTGGAAAGCACGCTGGAGGAGGAGTCGACCGAGCAGGAAGCCGAGCCCACGACTCGCCAGTTCAAGACGCACTGGTACGCACTGGCCATCGGATTCCTCGGAGTCGTGGAGTTCCTCGCGAATGCGCCCGTGTTCGGGGCGCTCCTGCCGCGCGATCCGCTGACCGAGCAGCAGCTTCGATACGTCGCCGAGACCAGCGAGGGTTGGCTCGCAGGAGGGTTGCGGGTTGCCTCTCAGTTCATCCTCAGGCCTGACGCGGCCCTGCTTGCCGCTGGCGTGGTGACGTTCCTGTGCGTGCTCGCGCACTTCTTCGGGCACTCCCTCCGGTCGCTCATGATGCACCAGTCGGCCCGGCGTACGGGCGAGACCCTGGGCAAGCGGTCGGCCGGCGAGTTCGTGGTGCCGATGGTTCTCTCGGGGATCGGGCTGGCGCTCGTAATTGGAGTTCTCTTCGAGGCGCGCGTCACGCTCGGCGAAGTGGCCGTGGATCGCTTCGCCCAGGACAGTGCCAAGATCGAGGAGCTTCGGCGCACGGCCAGTTGGCTCCGGGTGGATGGCAATCTGGTCGCCGCGAACGAGCAGGCGAACAGGGCGGACGACCTCGAGGCGCTGGCCAAGGAGCAGCGGGAGTACGCGGCTTCGATGAGCGGTCTGAGCTTCCCGATTCTGCTGCTCAACACGACGTTGATTCTGGTCGCGATTTCGGCCGCCTACTTCCACATGAGAGACCGGCGGCGGGATCGGTTCAACGACACTCCGTTCGAGCGACAGAGGCGCGAGCTCGTCAACCTCGGTGACGCGACACAGCAACGGGTCGCGGATGCGATGGGAGATGCCGTCCGTACCATTCGCGAGCTGTCGAGCTTACTTTCTGAGACACCCCTGCGGGAGGCGCCCGCGCTGGCCAGCCAGCTCGAAGCGACGATCGTGGCGTACCGGGCCGAGAACGGCCGATTGCGGGGCCTGGACGCCAGGGACATCAAGGCGTTCGCCGCTCCGGTCAGGCTGGAACTCGGCGTCGAGGAGCGGGATACGCGTAGCCTGCTGATGCGCGACCCCGAAGACTACGAAGCGGAGCGGCGGGACCTGCAGGACAGGTTCGAGAAGACTCGGGCTCGGTTTACTGATGAGGCTACGGCATGGTGATCCGAAAGACGCGGCTGTTGTTTGCGCTGCTCGGCGCGGTGACGTTCGCGGGTTGCGGTACCCAGGAGGGCAACGCTGCGGGGGGCGAGGGAGAAGGCGGTGTCGTGAAGCGCTCGACGCCGCAGCTGGTCGTCTTCATGTACGACCGCTCGACGAGTATCTCTGACCACCAGCTCGAGCTGGCAAGGCAACTCACGAACGAGCGCATCAGGAAGCTGGATCACGGAGACCGCATTGCGGCTCACGAGCTTCTTCAGCTTTCTCTCGAGGAGCCGCCGCACCGGTGGTCGGAGACCATTCCGCAGCGACAACACACCGATCAGGCCATGACGCGGGACTCGGTTACGCGGGCCCGTTTCCTGAGGGATGCCCAGGACTACCTGGTAGTGTTCACCGACACCATGGGGCGGGCCGACATCGACGGGACGGATATCCTGTCGACCCTGCACGACGTGAGTGCCGATCTCCAGGCTGCGCGCGGGCGTGAGGCCACGCTGTACATCTTCTCGGACATGCTTCAGTCGAACCGGACCATCGACATGGAAGGTCTCCGAAAGATGCCGCCCCCGGGGTGGATCGACACCCAGCTCGCCAACGGAACGCTGCCGGATCTCACCGGTCTCTGCGTGTACGTGATCGGCGCCCGGGTGGACACCGGGGCGAGTCAGCGGGTGAAGGACTTCTGGAAGCAGTACTTCGAGGCGACAGGCGCCGTGTTCGAGACGCGGAACTACACCCTGCGTCCGGTGGAGCTCCCGGAGCACCCCTGCACCTGACCTGGCAGGGGGTTCAGCGCCCGGCGCCGCGCCTTTCGAGCACCTCGACGGTATCGCCCGTTCTCACCGGACCGGGGCCGTCGTGTATCAGATTCTCTCCGAACAGCACCTTGCCATCGACCGTTCGAAACGTGGCCAGGGTGCGCAACGGCTCCTTGCCTCTGGCCCCCGTTTGCTGGTCCGTCGTGGTCACGACGCAGCGTGCGCACGACTTCACGACCCTGAACTCCGTATTCCCCAGGCGGATGCGCGCCCAATCGTCTTCCGCGAATGGCTCACCTCCGCCGACCACGATGTTGGGGCGAAACCGGTCCATGGGAAGCGATGCCTCCATACGCTTATTGAGTTCGGCCAGCGAAGCGTCGCTCGTGAGCAGCAGCGGGTAGCCGTCGGCAAAGCTGACCCTGTCGCCGGATCGGCCGTAGGAGAGGCTGACCTGGCGGTGAGTCGTCTCCGGCATGTACACGAGCCGGCAAGGGCGCTCGAGGAGGTCCACCAGCCATGAATCGGCCTCCTCGCCGACCGGGAGGCCTGCCGTCAGGTCCTTCCAGACCGCGACGGCGTGCGTTTCGGGCCCGGGTTCAGGCCGGCGGACCCGCAGAGGCCGTCTTCCGGCTGCGTGCAACGCGAGACCCCGATCGGTCGGGATGACGTCGAGGGTCGCCAGAACAGGACAGTCACGCTGCGTGATGACCCGACCGTCGGCTCCCGTCAGGCACCAGCGGCGGTCACCCTCGATTCCGAACGCGTCGAGGTTCGCTTCCTCCAGCGACAGGCCCCGGGCCGACTTCAGCGGATAGACATACAGGCCGGTAACGCGCATGACGGATCAGAAAGGCTTGGCGCGGGCAATCCAGGCCCCCAGCACGCCGAGGAGCGGGGCCACGATCCACACCAGGCGACTGAGCTCGGGCTTCACCGTGGGCAGGGCCAGAAGAGCGCCGACGGCCATCCAGATGCCCAGCTTGGCCCATGTCCATCCCGGCATCCCGGCGCTCATCATGCCGGCCGCGCCGAGCCAGCCGAATCCGCCCAACAGAATCAGGAAGAGTCCGATTCCGTAGGTCATCGTCGTAAGCCGTCGCCCTCCGTTCGAGTCTTTGGTCCCGCCGTTGATGGCGTGCAGGGCGAGACCTCCCAGCGACATGAAGACCATGAGGATTCCCGCGACGTGTACCAGCTTGTATACCTCGGGTGACATCGAAAAGACTCCTTTCACGAGTTTGGTCCGGGTCGCCACCGCCGGTCGGCCATGCGGAGCCAGCCCGACCCGGGCTACCTTAGACGGCAGCGCGGCCCGGGGGAAGGGGCCGCCGTCACCGTGGCGCTATCGAACAGGAGAGTACCCGGCATGAGCAGTCCGATGTACCAGGCTCGAGCGAAGGTGAAGAAGATCGAAGGAGTGCACCGCTCGGCGGAGATCGCCACGGGCGTCCGATTCGAGATGGGGGTCCACGGGGCCATCAAGGAGCACTACCGGCTGGGAGGTAAAAACCTGCCACTTCCCGTGGACTACATCGTGGCGGCCACGGGTGGCTGAATGCTGGGCACTCTCAACGGCGCACTGGAGGTGCGCGGGGTTTCACTGGCACCCGAGGACATCTCGGCGGACGTGGAAGGCGTGAACGAGGTGGTGGAAGGACTGCCGGTGCTCACGCGGGTCATCGTCCGCTACCGGCTCAGGATACCCGCTTCCGCGCGTGACAAGGTGGATCGCGCTCTGGAGCGGCACGCGGGGAAGTGCCCTACCGCGGTCAGCCTCGGCGGTGCCGTATCCGTGACATGGGAAGCCGATATCGAAGAAACGCCCTGATCCTGGTCGCGGTCGGAAACGGCAAATCTCGCAGGGTCATGCAACGTGTGTCCTGCGTGGGGGGACATGCGCCCCGAGCCCTCGTTCTCTTATCCGCTTGAACCAGAACCCATTACAGCGCTGATCCCAGCGCCGGCCGCTAACCTGCGACAGGTGGACGGAAACCGGCTCGGCGCGTGAGGGGACTATCCGTTTCATGGCGTCTCCGGTGGAGGAGGAGCCATGCGACCGCACCGTCAACTCGCGATCAGGACCCTGGCGTGCCTTGGGCTGGCCGCCGCCGTGTATACGGGTCTCGAACTGGGAATCCGCCTGGCCGCGGATGCAGCCGGCCTGTGGGGAGTCGTGGCCGCATCCGCCCTGTTCCCGGCTACGATCGCCGGTGCGCCGCTACTCGCTCTGGCCTGGGGGCAATGGGTACCGGCGGTAGTGGTATACGGGGGCGGTCTCGCCGGAGGCGTCCTCTACGCCAGATACCGTGAGCGAACGCCGGCCCCCGAGAACTCTACTACATCTTGATGTCGAGCAGTTCGAACTCGAAGACCAGGGTGGCATTCGGCGGAATCGCTCCCGGAACACCCCGGGCGCCGTACCCCAGGTGGGGTGGAACGACGAGGCGACGCACTCCCCCGATTCGCATGCCGGCGACGCCTTCCTCCCACCCGGTAATCACGTCGCGCCTGGCGCCCAGCTGAAAGCTGCGGGCCTCCCCTCCGCGAGTGCTGTCGAACTCGTCTCCGTTGGGAAGCCAGCCCGTGTAATGGACGACCACCACGTGTCCCGAGCGTGCGGCGAGCCCTCGCCCCTCGACCAGGTCCTGCACGTACAGGCCGGAAGGAGTCTGCTCCATTTCGGCCAGCTCGATGCCCAGGGACTCGGCGTATTCCGTCGGGACCGTTGACTCGCTCTGTTGCACCTCCACCTCGTCCGCCACCGGCTCCGGCCGGCCGTCGTCTCCCCCGCCGCAGCCGGCCAGAAGCAGCAGGGCGAGCCACGCCCCGGCCGCTGCCAGCGTCGCGCCCCCGACCGAGCCGCGCACCGGGCTATACGGCCTACTCTTCATCTTCTTCGGGTCCACGCGCACCGAGGTCTCGATCGAGCATGAACAGCGCCGCGCCGTCCGCCCCGAACATCTTCATCCTCTGCACGATCTCGTCGATGCTGGCCTCTTCCTCCACCTGCTCGGTGATGAACCACTGAAGCATCACCTGGGCCGGCCGATCCTGCTCTTCGAACGCGAGGTCGTAGAGCCCGTTGATGCGGGATGTGACGAAGCGCTCGTGATCCAGCGACTGCTCCATGATCTCCAGCGGCGACCCGTATTCGACCGGAGGCTTGTCGATGCCATGCAGCTCGACGCGCCCGCCTCGCTCGATGAGAAAATCGTAGAAGCGCATGGCGTGCTCGACCTCCTCCTGGGCCTGCATTCGCAGCCAGGTGGCAAAACCCGTGAGGTTCCGATCCGAGCAATCGGCCGACATCGCCAAGTACATGTAGGCGGAGTAGAGCTCGTACTTGATCTGCTCGTTGATGGCTTCCTGAAGGTTGTCGCTGATCATGTTTCGCACCGTAGTTCTGATGGGTGGACCGACCGATGGAAGTACCGGTACCGTGCTGCTCCACAACCTGTCCGATCCTCAGCGGGGCGGCAACTGGAGCCACGCGCGATTCTCACCTCAGTTTCCGATCCACACCGTCTTGATGTTGAGGAACTCACGTAGCCCGAAGACACCGAGTTCACGTCCGTAGCCCGAGCGCTTGATTCCGCCGAACGGGAGCCGGGGATCGGAGGCCACCATTCCGTTGACGAAGACGGAGCCGGCCTGCAGCCCTTCCACGAAGAGCGTGATGAGTTCATCATCGCGAGTCCATACGGAAGCACCGAGGCCGAAGTCCGTGGCGTTTGCCAGGTCGAGGGCTTCGGCTGCCGACCCGGCGCGGAACACCGGCGCGACGGGGCCAAACAGTTCTTCCACCGCTGCCGGGCAGCGCAGCGGCACATCGGTCAGAACCGTCGGAGGGTAGAAGAACCCGGGTCCTGTCGGCAGGACTCCTCCCACGCTGAGGTGTGCCCCGGCCGCGACGGATGCCGTCACCTGCTCGTGCAGCTCCGCCCGGATGGCCTCGGTGGCGAGAGGACCGACGTCCGTGCCCGGATCCATGGGATCGCCGGTCTTCAGCGCATCCATACGTCCGATGAACCGGGTCTCGAAGTCCTCGGCGATCTCCTCGCTCACGATGAAGCGCTTGGCCGCGATGCACGACTGCCCGTTGTTGATGATGCGCGCCTGCACGGCGGTTTCCACGGCAGCTTCGAGGTCGGCGTCCGCAAGCACGATGAACGGATCGCTTCCACCGAGCTCGAGTACCGACTTCTTCAGGCTCTGCCCTGCGGCCCGGGCCACGGCACGACCGGCCGGTTCACTCCCGGTCAGTGTGACGGCCGCGATCCGGTGATCGGCCACAAGGGCCTCGGCACGGCCTGCCGGGATGAGCAGTGATTGAAACGCTCCCGGAGGGAAGCCCGCTTCGGCGAACACCGACTCGATGGCGAGTGAGCACCCGGGCACGTTGGAGGCATGCTTCAGCAGACCGGCATTGCCCGCGACCAGGGCGGGGGCGGCGAACCGGAATACCTGCCACAGGGGGAAATTCCATGGCATGATGGCCAGAACGACCCCCAGGGGTTCGTAGCGGACGCGGCTCGCGCGCGCTCCTGACTCCACGACCTCGTCCGCCAGAAAGGAGGCACCGTTTTCCGCGTAGTAGCGGCACACCCAGCCGCACTTGTCGACCTCGGCCAGGGCCGATGCGAAGGTCTTGCCCATCTCGGCGGTCATCAGGTGCGCGAGCTCTTCGCGACGGGCACGCAGCCTGTCCGCCGCTTGCAGGAGCCACTCCGTCCGATGACCGACGGACAATTCCGCGATTTCCTTCTGTGTAGAGACGGCGCGCTCCAGAACAGCCTCGAGGTCTGCGTCTCCGAGAACCGGGTACTCCTGCAGCACTTGCCCCGTGGCGGGGTTCACGCTCTTCATGGACATGGTGGCATCGGGTCCCGTGGATTGAAACTGTGTGCCAGGAGGTGGCGTACGTACTCCTGGAAGATAACTCCGAACCAACCGGAGAGCCCGTGGTGCGGGTAACGAGAAACAGAATCACTTGGGTCCTGGCGTGCGCCGTCCTGGCGTGCGGCGGGTCTCTCGCGTCGTCGCCGGCCTGGGCACAGGAGCCGGATCCGCCGGCCGACAGTCTGGCGCCCTCACCTCGACCCGACACGATTCCCTCGGATACCTACCTGGACGAGGGCGCACGCTACATGATCCAGCGCGGGCAGCAAGCTCGCGGAACCGAGGCGGCCGGCCTCGCAAGCTACGAGGCGACGATCACGGAGCGGGTCTACGTGGGCCTGTCGGCCTCCCGGTTTCGCCGCGAGCGAGGTCTCTTCCTCAGCGAGCAGATCGCCAGGGTGCGCTGGGACTCGGC
>JAMJQV010000353.1 GCA_023554435.1 Gemmatimonadota bacterium
CCAGCCCGCCCTCCGTCGTGATCTCCGTCCGCCCCTCGGGCACCAGCATCGCCAGGTCCGGCTTCACCTCACACGCGAACGCAACCATCTCGTCCGTCGCCGCCATCTCCAGGTTCAGCTTCACGTGACACGCCGTCTTGATCCGCCGCACATCGTCGTCGCAGATGTGCCGCCGATCCTCGCGCAGGTGCACCGTGATCCCGTCTGCACCCCCCAGCTCGGCCAGCACGGCTGCCCGCACCGGGTCAGGTTCGTCGGTCCGCCGAGCCTGCCGAACGGTGGCCACGTGATCGATGTTGATAAAGAGCCGCATGAATTGCTCGCTTCCAGCTGGTGCCAAGAGCCTCGCCCTGCCGCGTTACGATACTGCGGGCCGCGGAGTCGGTCGAGAGCGCCACTCACTCCGATTCGAGGTACTGGACCACGACACCCGGCTTCCGGCGCCACCGACCCAGTGTGGCCACCGGCACCCTGGCCCGGAGGATCACCTTCATGTCCTGGTCAACCCGCTCAATGACCTCAGCGTCCTGGTACGCTTCCGACAGTGATTTCCCGTCCGTGACGGGGATTTCCAGCAGAACCGTTGGCCTGAGCTTCCTCAGCCTGTGGAGAAGCTCGCGTTTCAGCGGGTCGAGACCACCAGGCTCGATCACCGAAGTGAACACGTTCTCAGACCACTCAACCGAGACCCGGCCGCGCAGGGCCTCCTCCTCGACGTGCGTCAACTGGTCCGTCTTGTTGAACACCATCAAGCTGCCGGTTTCCGGGATCTCGAGGTCCGCCAGGACTTGCTGCACGGCCTCTACCTGGTGATCCCAGCCTGGCGCCGAGGCATCCACCACGTGCACCAGGAGATCGGCCTCGCGAGCCTCCTCCAGGGTGGCCCGAAACGATGCGACCAGGTGGTGCGGGAGCTTGCGGATGAAACCGACGGTATCGGTGACCAGCGCCCGGTAGCCGGCGTCCAGGTCAACCGCCCGCGTCGCCGAGTCCAGGGTTGCGAACAGCCGGTCCTCCACGAACAGGTCAGCTCCGGAAAGCGCACGGAGGATCGATGACTTGCCAGCATTCGTATACCCCACGAGGGCCACCCGGAATTCCGCGCGCCTCCCCCGGCGGCGCGTATCGCGGGAACGGGCGATATGCTCCAGTTCCTGCCTCAGGCGACTGATCCGGCGGTCCATCATCCGGCGGTCCGTCTCCAGCTGTGTCTCGCCCGGGCCTCGCATTCCGATACCGCCCTGGATTCGCGACAGATGCGTCCACATCCGTTTCAGTCGGGACCGCAGGTACTGCAGCTGCGCCAGTTCCACCTGCAGACTTGCCTCCGCCGTGCGGGCACGGAGCGCGAAGATATCCAGGATCAGCTCGGTTCGGTCCATCACTCGTCGGCCGAGCGCCTTCTCCAGGGCCGATCCCTGCGCAGGGCTCAGGTCCTCGTCGAATATCACGAGGCTGGCGTCGGCTTGATCGGCCAGGAGACGCAGTTCTTCGGCCTTGCCGCGTCCTATATAGAGGGCCGGATGAGGCGCATCGAGACGCTGGATGAGAGTTCCCACCACCTCGGCCCCCGCGGTGTCAGCGAGGCGCTCGAGCTCCTCCAGGTGCTCGTCGACCAGCGCCTCAGGCTCGTCGGCTCGCGGCGCTCCTACGAGGACCGCCCGCTCCACCGGCTGCTGGATCTCGATCAGGTCAGCCGTTGGTCCCCCCCAGCTCCTGATCTCCACCGGCTCCGGCAGCCGAGCGCAACCGGCGGGCGCGGTCGAGTCTGCGACCGATCTCGGGCTCCCTGCCCTCGTCTCCCGGCTCGTAGAAGCGGGTTCCTGAGAGCGATTCGGGAAGGTAGGTCTGCGCCGCCACCCCACCGGCGGCGTCCGGGTCATACTGGTAACCGGCGCCGTAGCCCAGGTCCTTCATCAGCCGCGTCGGAGCGTTCCGAATGTGCAGGGGAACGGCCTCTGCCGGGGTGTCGCGCGCAGTCCGCATCGCCGCTCCAAATCCCCGGTACAAGCGGTTCGACTTGGGGGCAGCCGCCAGGTAGGCGCACGCCTCGGCCAGGGCGAGGTCGCCTTCCGGAGACCCCAGAAAGTGAAACGCGTCCCGGGCCGCCACCGCGACTTGGAGGGCCGCGGGATCGGCCAATCCGATGTCCTCGACCGCCATGCGCATCAGGCGACGTGCGATGTACATCGGATCCTCCCCGCCGTCCAGCATCCTGGCAAGCCAGTACAGAGCACCATCCGCATCCGAGCCCCGTACGGACTTGTGCAACGCCGAGATCAGGTTGTAGTGCTCCTCGCCGGACTTGTCGTACCGCGCAAACCGCCTTTGCAGGGCAGACTCGATGTGATGAAGGAGGATCGTATCTGCGTCCCCCACGAGGTGAGCTGCCGTCTCGAGGGCATTCAGCGCCCGGCGGGCATCTCCATCGGCAGAATCCGCCAGCCTGTCGAGAGCCTCGTCCTCGATCGCCAGGCCCTGCTCTCCGAGCCCTCTCTCACGATCCGACAACGCGCGCCGCGACAGATCCGCCACCGTCTCCCGCCCAAGCGGCTCCAGCACGAATACCCGGGTCCGACTGAGAAGCGGCCCGACGACCTCGAAGCTGGGATTCTCGGTCGTGGCCCCGATGAGAGTGATGGTCCCGGCCTCGACGTGGGGGAGGAACGCGTCCTGTTGTGACTTGTTGAACCGGTGGATTTCGTCCACGAACAGGATCGTGTCCTGGCCCGTGGCCCGCTTGCGCTCGGCCGCCTGTTCGATGAGTTCGCGAACCCGGTCAATGCCTTCCGTGACCGCCGAGAAGGGCTCGAACCGGGCGCCAGTTCGGCGCGCCACGATGCCGGCGAGCGTGGTCTTCCCGCACCCTGGAGGCCCCCAGAGGATGAGGCTGGGAACCCGGTCCCGTTCGATCAGCTCGCGCAGCGCAGCCCCTTCTCCCACCAGGGCCGGCTGCCCCAGGAATTCGTCGATCGACCTCGGGCGCATGCGTGCCGCCAACGGAGCTCCCGCGGCGGCCTCCAGCGTGCCCGAAGCGGGTCGTCCCGCGTCGGGGCCGAAGAGGTCCGGTTCCCTGCTCATTCCTGCAAGCCGCCTTCCAGGCTGTCCAGTCCACCCAGCTCGATCAGCTCCCGGGCACTCTCGAGAAGCACGCCCCGCTCGTTCCGGTCCGGGGCATCGATCACCTGCGCCAGCAACTCCTCGAGCATCAATCCGACCAGGGGGCCGGCGGGCAGGCCCAGTGCCAGCAGATCCGTTCCGTCCACGGCCAATTGGCCGACCGTGACGGGCGATCGCTCCACGATCTCGTCGTGCACCCTCCCCCAGGTGTATACCAGCGCTCGTTCGGCATCGGCTGACCCCGAGCCTCGGGCGGCAGCGAAGTGGAGTCGAAACAGGTCCCGCGAGAACTCGGTGCCCACGGTGGACAGCCACTCGCGAATGCTTGCGGATCCATCCGCCGGGTGGACGAGCGGCCTGTAGTGTGCTACGAGGTGCGTGCCTCGCCGAATCTCGGCGTTCGAGAACTTGAGCCTTCGCAGCAGAGCCTCGGCCTTATCCACCGACTCTTCCGGGCCTCCGCCCGCGCAGAGAAACAGACGCACGACGCGAAGGAAGGCCCGATGCGGTTTGAGCGCATCAATCGCCTCCAGCGCTTCAACCCAGGCGTGCCCCTCGGCCACCGGCGCAATCTCGGTGTACCACCCTTCCAGGGCACCGAAGTCCGCATACAGCCGGAGCGATCGCGATGGCACGTCCGCGGACAGCACTTTCAACAGTTCTTCGCGCACGCGCTCGGCTGAGAGCCGGTCGAGATGGACGACCGCCGCCCGCAGCGCCGCAAGAGTCTCCGGTTCGATCTCCAGGTCGTACACGCCCGCAAAGCGGAAAGCCCTCAGGACTCGCAGGTAGTCTTCCGCGAAACGACCGGAGGGCTCCCCGACGGCCCGCAGAACCCCGGCCTCCAGGTCGACCATGCCCTCGTACGGATCCCGCAACTCCTGCGTCGCAGGTCGCCACGCGATCGCGTTGATCGTGAAGTCCCTGCGTGCCAGATCGTCTTCTATCTCGGTGGCGAACTCGACGACCGCGTGCCGGCCGTCCGTCTCGACGTCGAGGCGGAAGGTGGTGACCTCATACATCGAGTCGTCCTGCCCCAGAACGCCGACCGTTCCATGATCCAACCCGAGGGGAACCGTTCTCCGGAACAGCTCGCGCACCTCCTCCGGGCGGGCGTCGGTGGCCAGATCCCAATCGGCGCGGGGACGCTCGAGGATCGCGTCCCGGATGGCTCCGCCGACGGCCCACGCCTGGCAGCCGGCGCTCTCGAGCCGCTCGGCGATCTGCACCAGCGCAGGGGGAGGTTGGAAGACCGGCCGGTCGATCACGGCCGCTCCTGCGCAAACCACTCGTCGACCAGGTCAGCCACCGCGTGCTCGATCGCCAGCTGCAACTCCTGGACGCCTGCCGAGCCGTCGGCAGGCACCCGGATCGCCAGGTCGACGAGGGGGCCCAGTTGTCCACCGTCTCGATCGAGCAGGGCAACAGTGCTGATCCCCATTCCCGAAGCGATCTTCGCGGCCTCGACGAGGTTGGGGGAATTGCCGCTCGTAGAATGGAGGACCAGGAGGTCGCCCGCGCGACCGTGCGCCTCCACGAGGCGGGCGAAGACCCTTTCATAGCCGAAGTCGTTCGCCGCCGCGCTCAACGTGGCGGTACTGGCAGTCAGTGCGATTGCCGGGAGAGCGCGGCGATCCCTCTGGAGACGAACCACGTACTCGGTGGCTATGTGTTCCGCGGCGGCCGCGCTCCCGCCGTTGCCGGCGTACATCAGCTTTCCTCCGGCGAGCAGTGTCTCGCGGACGAGTTCGGCGTACCGGGCCGCAGCATCTCCGACGAGGTCGGCCGCCGAATCGGCGTTCCTGGCCAGGTTCTGAAGGTGACGCCGGATGGCATCGGCAGAGTTCGTACTCACATCAACCTCCGGTCAGCGCTCGCCGCAGTCGGTCCATCCAGCCGGAACGTGGCTCGCACGGGGGAACCGCCGTCAGCCTCTCGCCGGAGAGCACCGCGGCCGGGTTTGCGGCCGTCAGCAGGTTGGCCTGTTCCTCACAGCCCGCCTCTGTCAGATAGTCCCACGCCTGCCGAACGGTCGCGGCTCTGTTCGGGCGGGCGTGGTTGTCGGACGCGATCAGGTCGACGGAGCTGTCCGCGAGCATCCGGCGTGCCACGCGCTGTGCCTCGCCGCCGTGCTCGCCCCACAGGCTCCCCGCATTCAGACACATCAAGGCACCCATCTCCCGCCACCGGGCGACCCAGCCGTATGCTCGCTCCACACCCGAATAGCGCTCAGGGTGCGCTAGCACCGGCGCCCAACCGGCCGTGACGACGATCTCCAGCATCCGGTCGGGGTAGGCCGGCATCGCGAGCATCGGGAACTCCACGAGCAATCGACCTCCTTCGCCCAGTCCGATGCTCCGGTCACTCAAATCCGCGTCCGGGTCGTCCAACCTGAACTCGAACGAGAGGCCCAGGTGAACGCCCGGACACGCCCGCGCGGCCTCTCGTGACAGATCAGCGAATGCGGCCTCGATGTCGTCCCGCCATCGCCCGTGCACGGCGCTCGCCGCCAGGTGCGGCGTAGTGACCACGGTCCGGATGCCAAGGCGATCGTACTCGGTGAGCTGAGCGATCGCATCGTCCAGGTCCCTCGCCCCGTCGTCGACGCCCGGGACGAAGTGGCAGTGGATATCCACGAGGGGAGGAACGCTCAAGAGCCCTCCGCCTGCGGCGAGCCGGCCGGAGCTCGGGTCTCCCGTGCCAGTCTCTCGCCCAGCTCGCCCTCCAGACCGACCTGCTCGGCCAACTCCGCCGACCGACCGGACTCCGCCGCTGCCTCGAAGGCGTACGTCAGCGCCGCGTCCGCTGCCAACAGGCGGAGCGCCGCACTTCTCTCCCCCGTCCCTTCAGCGACCTGCTCGAGGCCAGCGAGCCCGGCAGCCGCCAGAGCGGCGACAGGATCCGAGAGATCGAGCCCCGGCGTGGTATCGACGAGCCTGAGGATATCAGCGGCGAGCTCGGGGGGAGCACCCGCCATCCGCGGCTCGAGCCACCGGTGCGTCGGAGTCTCCGTCATGAGCCGTCCGTCGCCTCGGCGATATCCAGTGCCGCACGCACCGCGGCTGCAAGCGCGTCCTCGACCCGGCCGGTGTCGCCCACTCCACCGCGGGCCAGGTGCGGCTTGCCGCCACCTCCCGAACCAGTGGCGCGACTCGCCGTGCGGACGAGGTCACCCGCCTTGACGCCGCGCCCAATCCAATCGTCGGTGACCACGGCGACGAACGCACCCTTCTCTTCGTCCCGCGCGCTCACGTGGACGATCGCCGCTCCCGAACCGATCCTGTCGCGCAACAGGTCGCCGAACGCTCCCGCGTCGGACCCCGCCGGCAACTCGACCGAGCCGCTTGCCAGCCGGCCGCCGGCGGCAAGGTCCACCGCCCCGTCCACGACGGCAGCCACCACATCCGCTGCGTCCCGGCCGTGCTGCTCTTCCAGGCGTGACTCCAGGACCGCCTTCTCCGCCAGCAGGCCCTCCAGGCGGCGGGGCAACTCCGCGGCAGGCACCCGGAGCAGTTCGGCAAGTCCGCCGAGCGTGTCCTCCGTCTCGCGTACCCTGCCGTACGCAGCGGGTCCCGTCACCGCCTCGATTCGGCGAATCCCGGCTGCCACTCCCGTCTCGGACGTGATCTGAAACAACCCGATCTGACCGGTGCTCCGGACATGGCAGCCACCACACAGCTCGAGGCTGATTCCGGGAACCTCCACGACCCGAACGCGATCGCCGTACTTCTCGCCAAAGAGAGCCATGGCGCCGGAATCCAACGCCTCGCGGTAGTCCCGCTCTCCGATCTCGAGGGGAGCATTCTCCCACACCCATCGATTCACGGCTTCCTCGATGGTCTGTCGCTCGCTCACGGTCAGCGGACCCGTGTGACTGAAGTCGAATCGCAGCCGATCCGGCGCGACGAGCGATCCGGCCTGCTGGACGTGGTCCCCCAATTCGGCTCGCAGGGCCGCGTGAAGGAGGTGTGTTGCGGTGTGATTTCGCTCCGTGTCCCGGCGCGAGGGCTCGTCCAGGATTGCCACTACGGCTTCTGGCGTGGCGGCACCCCCGCCCTCGACCACCTCACCGACGACCACCGCCTGTCCGCGATCGTTCTGGACCACGGAGTCCACGACCATCTTCCAGCCCTCGTGACTCACGATACCGCGATCGCTGACCTGACCTCCGGCCTCCGAGTAGAACGGATTGGTCTCCAGAATCACCGCGTGTGCGGCGCCCAGCGACTCGCCCGCGAGCACGGTCGATTCGACCCGCGTCTGATCGTAGCCCACGAACGTCTGCTCGCCATCGGCGGTAACCGTTCGGGCGGCGGCCACCAGCTCTTCGCTCAGCTCGGCGGACGGTCCGCCCGAGAGCCGATCCTCTCTCGATCGCTGGCGCTGTTCCTCGAGAGCGGTGTCGAACCCATCGACGTCGACCTCGTAGCCACGCTCGGCTGCCATCAGCTGGGTCAGATCCAGCGGAAAACCATATGTGTCGTAGAGTCGGAAGACCTCGGCACCCGGAATCGTGCCCTGGCCCGCCTGGGGAGCCAGCTCGTCGAATCGGCCCATGCCTGCATCGATGGTGGCCAGGAACCGTTCTTCCTCGGAGCGCGTAGTGCGGATGAGGTGATCCCGGCGGTGCGCCAGCTGGGGGTACGTATCGGACATCAGGTCGGCAACCACATTGACCAGCCGATCGAGCGTGGGCTCCCGGCGTCCCAGCAGCCAGGCATATCGGCCCGCGCGCCGCAACACCCGCCGCAGCACATAGCCTCTTCCCTCGTTCGAGGGGAATACCCCATCCGCCAGCATGAAGGCGACCGCGCGGGCGTGATCGGCCAACACGCGGAACGGGAGACCTTCCTCCCAGTCCGCCGGATCGAGCGAATAGCGCCGACCGACGACCTCTTCCGCCTCCGCGATGATTGGAAGAAACAGGTCGGTGTGGTAGTTGGTGCGCGTACCCTGCAGGATCGCCGCGATTCGCTCCAGCCCTGCCCCGGTGTCGATGGAGGGTGCGGGGAGCGGAGTGTCGCCGTCCGCCGACCGTTCGAACTGCATGAAGACCAGGTTCCAGATCTCCATGAACTCGTCCGCCTCGCCAAGGGCGTTGAATTGCTCCGGAGTGAGGTCGCTGGTGGCGCCCGAAGGTCTCAGGTCGTAGTGGATCTCCGAACACGGTCCACAGGGCCCGGTCTCGCCCATCTGCCAGAAGTTGTCCTTGTCGCCCAGCCGCAGGACGCGCTCCGCCGGAATTCCTGTGAGCTTTGGCCACAGCTCGGCCGCTTCGTCATCCGTGTAGTGGACCGTCGCCCACAAGCGGCCCGGCTCGAGGCCGAGCTCCGACGTGACGAATTCCCAGGCGAACGCGATCGCGTCGCGCTTGAAGTAGTCGCCGAAGGAGAAATTCCCGAGCATCTCGAAGAAGGTGTGGTGTCGCGCCGTGCGTCCCACTTCCTCGAGATCGTTGTGCTTGCCGCTGACTCGAAGACACTTTTGTGACGTGACGGCGCGTGGCCCCGGACGTTCCGCTTCGCCGACGAATACCCGCTTGAACTGTACCATCCCCGCGTTGACGAAGAGCAGGGTCGGGTCATCCTCGGGCACCAGCGAACTGCTGGGCATATGCACGTGGCCGTGCCGTTCGAAGTATCGAATGAAACTGGAGCGAGTATCGCTGGCCTTCATACCGTACCGGTCGTATCGGATGATCGTGTGTCGATGCCCGCAATGGGATCGGAGATATCCGGGTAATATGCCGCACGGCCGACGCGCTTACAATCGGTGGAGCAAGTGGGGTGATCCGTCAGGCAACAGAAGCCGGCTCTCACGCCTCTCCGCCGTCCGGCCTGTCCGGTATGAGTTCCAGCACCACCTCGCGGATCGCACCGGTCCGGAAGCCCCTGCGCCCGAGGAAGGCTGAGAGTCGCCGGCGCGCCGCCGGGGGATCCAGGCTCCGGAGGGAACGGGCCCGGCGGCGGGCGACCTCTCGCAGGAGGGTCGACTCCGTTACACCTTCCTCGGCCAGCGTCGTCTCGACCGCCCTTTCGGCGGTCTCCCGGTCCACTCCACGCCCCAGCAGTTCCGACACCAGCCGCGGTCTTCCCCGCGGTTTGAGCCGAATCCGCTCGCGCACGAAGGCCCGTGCATACGCTTCGTCGTTCAGGTAGCCGAGCTCGATGCATCGGTCGATCGCCGGATCGGCGTGCCCCGACAGTCCGTGCTTGCCGAGGTAGCGGCGGACCTCTCGACAGGTGCGAGGCCGGTAGGACAGGTAGTGGACCGCCCGCTCCATGGCCTCGGCATCGCCGGCCTCCTGGGCGAGCGACTCGAGCTCGGCGGTGGACAGCCGGTTGCCGAGTTGCAGCCCCCGGCGTTGACAGAGGTCTCCGGAGACCCTGAATCGGACGGCCTCGTCCACTTCCAGAACAAAGCCCCCGAGACGTCCGGGGGCCGGTTCCAGAGCCGTCACTACGGGCATGGCGCGGCGGCGGTTCGGATCAATCCGCCGGAGCGGCCTCGGCGGCGGCCGGGTCTTCACTCGATTCCGCCTCGGATCCGGTCGGAGCGATCATGCCGAGGGCGACCCGAAGCCGGGTCTCGAGTTCTTCTGCAATATCGGGATTCTCGGCCAGAAACAGCTTGGCGTTCTCCCGGCCCTGGCCGAGTCGGACATCGTCACCGTAGGAGTACCAGGCGCCGGAGCGCTTCACCACTCCCTGTTCCTCGCCGATGTCCACGAGGATTCCGTTCCGTCTGATTCCCTGGTTGAACATGATGTCGAACTCGGCCTGCCGGAACGGAGGAGCACACTTGTTCTTCACCACCTTCACCCGCGTCCGATTCCCCACCTGATCCATGCCATCCTTGATGGAGGCAATCCTGCGGATGTCCAGGCGCAGCGAAGCATAGAACTTCAGCGCCCGCCCGCCCGAGGTGGTCTCAGGGCTCCCGAACATGACACCGATCTTCTCCCGGATCTGGTTCGTGAAGATCACCGCCGTGTTGGAGCGACCGATGGCTCCCGTGAGCTTCCTCAAAGCCTGGGACATCAGGCGGGCCTGGAGTCCAACGTGCGAATCTCCCATTTCGCCCTCGATCTCGGCACGCGGCACCAGGGCGGCGACCGAGTCCACGACCACGACGTCCAGTGCACCGGACCGGACCAGGACCTCGGCGATCTCCAGGGCCTGCTCGCCCGTGTCCGGCTGGGAGACGAGGAGGTTCTCCACATCGACCCCGAGCTTGGCCGCGTACGCTACGTCGAGCGCGTGCTCGGCATCGACGAAC
>JAMJQV010000354.1 GCA_023554435.1 Gemmatimonadota bacterium
GCCACGGCCATCAGCAGGCCGCCAAGGACATGGAGGATTTCGCCGTATCTCACCGGTCGCTCTCTCGGACGGGTGTGATCAGGATGGGAATAGCGCGGTCACGCCCGATACCGCATCGGCGAGGGCGAACACGATGGCTTCGTCGCCGGCCTGAAGCGTGTCACTCCCCCTCGGAATGATCATCTTCTCATCGCGCACGATGGTCGCGAGGATGGCGTGCTCGGGAAGCTGGATATCCTCGATCCGAATACCGATCAGCGGATTGTCGGCCGAGACGATGAAGTCGATGACCTCGGCATCCGAGTCTTTGAAGACGGTGACGTTCTGGATCGAGCCACGCCGAACGTGCTGCAGGATGGCGTTGGCCGCACTGATCCTTGGGCTGACCGCGGTTTCGAGTCCGATCCGACGCGCCAGGGGAAGGTAGTCGGTGCGGTTCAGCAGTGTGATGATCTGCTTGACCCCGAGGTCCCTCGCCACGAGCGACGAGATGATGTTCATCTCATCCTCGTCCGTGAAGGCGACGAATGCATCCGTCTCGCCGACACCCTCGAACTCGAGGAGCTCGACGTCGGTCGCGTCGCCTCGCAGGATCAGCGTGCGCTCCAGCCGAACGGCGAACTCGTGCGCCATCTCCGGGTCTGCGACCAGGACCGTGCCTTCGATACCGTGCTGCTCCAGCAGCTTGGCGAGGTAGAAGGCCTCCCGGCTGTGACCGGCAATCATCACGCGCGTCAGCTTCGTGCGCGAATAGCCGCACAGGCCCATGGCGCGAGTGATCTCGTCCTCTGCGGCGATCGCGTAGACGTGGTCGAAGGCCTGGATCACGGTCGTGCCGTCGGGGATCAAGGTCTCACCATCGCGCTCGATCGCTACGGCCAGCAGGGACCGCCGACCCACCTTGCGACCGATCTCCAGCAGGGTCTTCCCGTCGACGGGCGCTCCTTCCAGCACCGTCAGGCCGATCAACTGGACCGCGCCACCCGCGAAGAGCGTGAGATCAGTGGCCGCCGTGGACTCCAGCAACGCGAAGGTCTCGAGTGCGAGCTCGCGCTCCGGGTTGATCAGCAGGTCCACGCCGAACCGGGAGGGGCGCAGGGCCTCTCCGCCGCGGTAGAAGTCGGGATTGGAAACACGGGCCACCTTGGTGAGACCGTGCCGGGGCTGGACGGACATGCAGCAGACCAGGTTCACCTCGTCCACGCTGGTCACGGCCAGCAGCATGCCGGCCTGCCCGACTCC
This sequence comes from Gemmatimonadota bacterium, assembly GCA_023554435.1. GTDB lineage: Bacteria > Gemmatimonadota > Gemmatimonadetes > Palauibacterales > Palauibacteraceae > Benthicola. The sequence goes on from JAMJQV010000354.1 coordinate 1,243, forward strand.
AGCGGCTTCGAGCACCGTCAGGTTCACGCCGCTGCCCTCGACGACCGCAACGTCCAGGTGGCTTTCGACGTAGTCGAGGCGATCGCGATCGACATCGATCACGACCACGTCGTGCTGCTCCTTCGCGAGTCGCTCGGCTACGTGGTAGCCGACCTCGCCGGCGCCGACGATGATAATGCGCATACCGGGTACGGACCCCGCTGAGCGGTGTAGACGAAAGTCGAAGCGGAAAGATCCGCCTGACGTGTCCGTGAGGCAAGGATCTCCGGGTCGCGCGCCATCTCCAAACGAGATAGAATGAGCGCGCCGCAGGACCCACGGGCCCGTAGCTCAGTTGGTTAGAGCAGGGGACTCATAATCCCAAGGTCGCTGGTTCGAGTCCAGCCGGGCCCATCGTCACTCACGACATCGTCGGCTCACCTGGCCGATCGTCTCTCGGTTGTCCTCGCTTCGCTCGGAATGTCAGCTTCTGGCGACGCTGACGGCGAGTCCAGCCGGGCCCATCGTGAACGCCCCTCTCTCCGCGAGTCGCGCGGTGGCGATGGCAACAGGACTTCCTCACATCTGGGCGCCACCGATACTCGCTCGAGAGAGACGTCCCCGATGGCGGAGGGTGGCGTCTGCGGCGGACGGTTCAGCCCGCCGCCGGCTCGATGTTGCTGTTGAGTCGAAACAGGTTGCCCGGGTCGTACTGACCCTTGATCCTCGCGAGGCGCGCGTAAGCCGGCCCGTAGTTGCCCGCAGCCTCGGCACCATCGAAGTCGATGTTGTCGTAGTAGCCGCCCATGAACGGCTCGATCGCGGTGTAGTAGGCCCGAGTCGCCGCGATGAGTTCGTCATCCATTTCGGCATCCTGCCACCCGCTCGCGAAGACGAGCATGATTTCCGCGTTGCGGTGTGTGAACGCGGTGTCGGTTTCCCCGACTCGCTTCACGGCGCCACCCGCGACGTGGTTCGCGAGGAACACGCGCGGGTCGTAGGCCTCGATCAAGGCATCGACCAGCCCCTGGGACCACTCCTTGATCATGCCGTTCTTCGCGTACGAGCGGATTCCGTGACCGAAAGCGACGTCGTTGATGGTCTGCATGACCATGTAGTCCTGGATCATCACGCCATCCACGGCAGGCGTCGCTACCGCACGCAACGCCGCCAGCTCTTTCTCCCCTTCTGACGGGTCTCCGTTGTAGACGACGTCCATGACGATCACGTCGCCGAGATCGGGATTCCGCGCCATCACCGGGCCGACATACATCTCGTCCGAGTAACTCTCGGCGGCCTCGGCGTAGTACTCGAGCACATCTCTGGCGTTTTCGATCGGCCAGACGATGGAGCCGGAAAGCACGTTTCGTTCAAACGGATGGAGCTGGTACTCGAACTCCGTGACCACGCCGAAGTTGCCGCCGCCGCCCCGGATGGCCCAGAAAAGGTCCGGCTCCTGATCCGCGCTGATTCGGCGCACTTCGCCGTCAGCCGTGATGATCTCGGCGCCGCGCACGTTGTCCACGGTGAGGCCGTACTTGCGATTGAGTCGGCCGAATCCTCCGCCGAGCGTGTAGCCCCCGACGCCCGTGTGTGAAACCACACCGGCGGTGGTGACCATTCCCTGGGCCAGCGACGCGGCGTCCAGCTGACCGAGCAGCGCGCCGCCCTGGGCGCGGGCCCGCTGGGTGTCGCGATCGACCATCACACCGTTCATCTGTGACAGGTCGATCATGAGGCCGCCATCGCAGACCGACTTGCCCGGCCAGCTGTGTCCGCCGCCACGCACGGCCAGGAGCAGGTTGTGGTCCCGGGCGAACGACACCGCGTGGCTGACATCCGTGCTGTTCGCCGGTCGCACGATGAGAGCGGGGCGCTTGTCGTGCATCCCGTTCCATATGGTGCGCGCGCGATCGTATTCCGGGTGGCCCGAGAGAATCATCGGCCCGCTCAGCGCCTGGCTGAGCTCCTGGATGGCGGCGTTCGACAGTTCAATCTCCGCGCCATCGAGCGACACCGCCGGAATGCTGGCCTCGGTCGCCGCCCGTCGGCCGCACCCGGCGAGGAACGGGGTACCGACCGCCAGGCTGGCAGCGAAGGACGTCTTGCAGAACTGGCGCCTATCCATGGATTGTCTCCCGGTCCAGGTCCGTGGTTTTTGGGGTCACTCCCACTAACACCTGTCCGCAGCCGGAATGTCAAGGTCGGAGTCCCGCCGTCAGACAACGTTGTCATCCTCTCGTCAAAGCGAGTATCGTGTAAGGCATGAGAAACACACTCAGCAAGATGTGGGTCAGCTTTCGCGATTCGGTGGGCGGTCTTCTCGACTCCAAGGGCACGGCCGATGACGTGAAGGGGCTGTTGTGGCTTGCCGTCGTTGGAGTCGTGGTAGTGGTATTCTTGACACTACTCAGGGGGTGGGACCGAAGGAAACCGATGCGGTAGTCCGCTGGCCTCCGCCGGACCCGGCGGCTTTCCCATCCCATCCCTACTGGTTACCTCGAGTTCTCCCAACGGAGGGACCGATGTCTGCTACCATGATCGCCGGAGGAGCGCTGCTCGTCGCGTCCATCGCCCTCATCATGTCGGTGGTGAGCAACGTGCGCGGCTATTCCATTCATCAACGCATGCTGGATCTGGAGCGCCGGGCGAAGAAGTGGGACGATGGTGCATCCAGCCCGGGGACGTCTGGCAGCTAGTCCAATTCCGCCGACACGAGCGCGTAGGACCCGTAGCCGACGACGCGTCGACGGTCTCCCGCCGTGTCGCCCGAATTCCGCTCGTCGAGCGCCGTCACCCGGAGGCCCCTCTCGCTGGCCGCGGCCAGGAGGCCGTTGAGAGCTCGAAATCCGCAGGCACGTCCACCGTCGATCGCGCCCGGGTCCAGCCGGCGGATGGCCTTGCCAGTCTCCGCGTCCATGTTTCGAGCGGAGTCGTACGTGTGGTAGTGGCTCAGGTCGGTGCTCACCACGATCACGGTCTCGTCACCTCCCCAGACCCTGTCCAGCGCGGCGGCCACGTCCGTGGGCTTCGCATCGCCGACGACCAGGGGGACCAGTCGAAAGTCGTCGAGGGCCTCCTGGAGGAAGGGTAGGTGCACCTCCAGGCTGTGTTCGGCCGTGTGAGCGTCGTCACGGCAGCGCACGAACGGAAGCTCCTGGAGCGTGAGGATCGCTCCGAGGTCCAGCTGGATCGGGCCCAGGGGCGTCAGGAAGTACTCGGCCGAGCTCGTGGCGAGCCCGCGAAACGCCACGTGATGACTGGGTCCCAGGAGGACCACCCTGCTTATCTCTCGCCCCCACGGAGCGAGGGCGGAGTATGCCGACGCCGCGACGGGGCCGGAGTAGATGTAGCCTGCGTGGGGTGCGATCAGCGCCTTGGGCCTACCGGGCGGCCGGATACTGGCGGATTGCCGGGCGCATTCGGCGAGGGCACTTCGGAGAGCCGGCTCGCTGGACGGATAGAAGGTCCCGGCGACGGCCGGCCGGCGGATCCTCCCGCTATCGACAGCGTGGCTGTTGATGTCCATCATCCGACTCCCCACCTGGGCTCCCCGAGAACGGCAGTCCGTCCGGCATTGCGCCGGCGGCCGGAAGCTATAGCCTTAGAGCGTAGCCGGCCGCGGTGCCGGGCTCCTGCGCTCCGATCCACCACTGGAGAGATACAGACCATGCGACCCATATTCCATACCCGGTCACTCGCAGCGGTTCCCCTGGTCCTCGCGATCGCGGTCCTCGCCGGCGCGTGCGCATCCGGGGCGCCGATCTACACCTTCCAGCCGACCGAAGCCCCGCTGGTGTATGCGCTCTCGAGTGAGGGCGGCAACGAGATCGAGACGCCGGCCGGAGCCCAGGGGGCCGACTACACCAGCGAAGCCACCATGACGCTGGCGTTCGGCGAGATCACTGATGAGGGAACGCCGTTTACGGTCACGATCGAGTCGATCGTCCTCGAGACGGGAGGCGATTTCGGTGGGTCGACGACCGATCTGACGGAGGACCTCGCCGGGAAGCCATTCGCGGGAATGATGGCACCGGATGGTTCGCTGGTATTCTCGGAGGTCCCCGAGTTCGCCAGGAACAACCTCTCCGTAGCGGACATGCAGCGGGTCGCCTCTGCGTTGCTGTTCCCGCTCCCTCCCGGCGGCAACATGGCCGTAGGAAGCTGGGCGCACCGGGTAACGCTGCCGATGGGCGGAGGTCTCGAGGGTGAGTCCGTTTACGACGGGATGATCTCCGCGGCCGGGGACACGGTCTGGAACGAGATCCCGGCCACGCTGTTCGTTTCGGAGGGCGTCGTCCTGATGGAGGGCACGGGCCAGCCCGAAGGGGCGCCATCGGAGATCGATCTCGTCAACGAGGTGGAAACCCGCTTGCTCTATTTCTGGGACCACGCTCGAGGCGTCCTGCTGGCCATCGAAGCGAGTGGCGAGGGCGGTGGGGATATCTCCACTATGGGTTTCAGCATGCCGATGTCGGTGTACTCGAAGATGGACATCCAGCTGGTGCAGTAGGTCGGGTCATACGCAACGAAAGAGGCCGCCCGGAAGGCGGCCTCTTTCTATTTACATACCGACCGTTCGGAGGGTGCCCGTTACTCCTCGGGGTCCAGGATAGCCTCGATCCGGGCCAGGGC
>JAMJQV010000355.1 GCA_023554435.1 Gemmatimonadota bacterium
GCCCTGCAGACCGACGCCCAGTTCATCGTGATGACGGCTTTCGGATCGATCGACAGCGCCGTCGAAGCGATGAAGCTGGGAGCCGTGGACTTCATCAAGAAGCCGTTCCGCACGGAGGAGCTGCTTCACATCCTTGCGCGGGCGCGTGAAGAACTCGAGTTGAAGCGGGAGGTCGCACAGCTCAGAAGCCAGACGAACGCCGGTGTGCGGGCCCACCTGGTCGGCAAGTCGCAGGCGATGCAGAGACTGTATGGCATGATCGAGCGTGTCGCACCGACGCGAGCCAACGTACTGATCACCGGTGACACCGGAACGGGTAAGGAACTGGCCGCGCGGGCCGTTCACGAGCTGTCGGGCCGTAGCCGGAGACCCTTCGTAGCCATCAACTGCTCCGCTCTCCCCGAAACCCTGCTAGAGTCCGAGCTGTTCGGTCACATGAAGGGGTCATTCACCGGAGCGGTGCAGAGCAAGCGCGGGCTCTTCGAGGAAGCGCAGGGCGGCACGATCTTCCTGGACGAAATCAGCACCGTGTCCGAAGGAGTCCAGGTGAAGCTCCTGCGGGTCCTGCAGGACCGGAAGGTCACCCGAGTCGGAGGCCGCGAGCCGATCACCGTGGACTTCCGTCTGATCGCGGCCACCAACCGTGACCTCGGTGACCTCGTCGAGAAGGGCGAGTTCCGGGAGGACCTGTTCTACCGCCTCAACGTGTTCCCGATCCGCGTGCCTTCGTTGCGCGAACGACGGGACGACATTCCGGTGCTCGCTCAGCACTTCCGGCAGCGCTTTGCCGATGAAAACGGTCTGGAGCCGCCCGACATCCCGCCCAAGACCATGACCCGGCTCATGTCGTACGACTGGCCCGGCAACGTACGCGAGCTCGAGAACTTCATCGAGCGCGCGGTCATCATGCATGCCGGTGCGCGGGCCATCCCGTTCGAGCCCCCGGGGCAGCGCCCCGACCCCGAGAGAAATCTCCTGTCGAGGGCCCGCGAGGAGAAGTGGGACCTCGAGCGGCTGGAGAGGGAGTATATCCTCGATATGCTCGAGCAAACGCAGTGGCATCAGAGCTCTGCGGCCGAAGCCCTGGGCATCAGCCGGCGGACTCTGTACCGGAAACTGAAGCGCTACCGCGAGCAAGGGATATTGCCCGAGCCCCATCACGTGGCCCTGCGTCTCTGATCCGCGGGTCTGCGATCGCCGGACCCGGCGATCCGGCCGGATGCAGAGAGGGGCGCCGTCGGGCGCCCCTCTTCTCTTGCGGTGCCTTTGCTGTCCTGGCCGAGGGAGCTAGCCGATCCAGCCGCTTCTCTGCTCGGGCTCTCGGCCGTGGGGCATCCACAGCGTGAAGATGGCTCCTTCTCCGGGCCTCGATTCCAGGGTCAGGTCGCCCCCCATGTATTCCGCCAGTCGGCGCGACAGAGTGAGGCCAATGCCGACCCCTCCTCGCTTCGTCCTGCCCGAACCGCCCTTCTCGTACTCGCCGAAGATCCTCTCCTGGTCCGCCTCGGGAACTCCTGGACCCTGGTCGGCCACACTGATCGCCAGCCAGCGCTCCGCCTGGCCGGCTCCCTCAGGGCCTTCGCGGCTGAGATCAGCTGCGATGCGCACGTCGGTCCCCTCCGGCGAGTACTTGATCGCGTTGCTCAGCAGGTTCGTCATGATCTGCAGCACCCGGTCCGGATCGGCCACCATGCGAAGATTGCCGCGATTGCGCTTCAGGCGGAGGCGCATCTTCTTCTTCTCCGCCTCCAGGTGGATGCCGTCCATCGTCGCCTGCAGCAGATCGTTGACCACGATCATCCGGGGCCACGTTTCGAGCCGGCCCTGAGACAGGCTCTCGAGGTCGAGAACGTCCTGCACCAGCCGCATGGCGTGCTCACTGCCCCGACGAATCTTCTCCGGTATGTCACGAGCCTCGCCCGTCGTCTCCAGGAGAAGCCGCTCGGACCACATCAACACGCCACTGCACGCGTTGCGCAGGTCGTGATTCACGAAAGCGTAGAACCGATCGCGCTGTTGTTGAGTCTGCCGCAGTTCGTCGAGGAGCCGCTGCAGGGTCTTGAACTGGCGGGCGTTCTCGATCGAGACCGCCGCCTGGGCAGCCAGCATGCTGACGATCGTCTCGTCACGCTCGGTGAACGCAGCGCCCTCTTCCTTGTTGGTCAGGTACAGGTTCCCGTAAGCGCGATCGCCGATGCGGATCGGGACACCGAGAAACGACGTCATCCCGGGGTGCGTCCCTGGCATCCCGGCGGACCTCGGGTCAGCAGACATGTCGTGAACGCGGATCGGGGCCTTCGAGTGAGTGACCGCTCCCAGCAACCCCAGCCCCTTCGGAGGGCCGCCCATCCGGTCCCGCTGGTGGGCGTCGAGGCCACTCGTGATGAACAGCTCGAGCTCATCGCCCTCGGGGGTCAGGACCCCCAGCGCCCCATATGCCGCACTCGTCAGGTCCCTGGCCCGATCGGCCACGGTCTGAAGGACCGCATCCAGCTCGAGGTCCGAGGCGACCGCCACTTCCCCCGCGTGCAGATCCTGGAGGATCTTGATGTGATCTTCACTCTCCGCCCGCAGGGTATCGGACCTCTCCGCCCTGGCCGTTTCCGCTTCCAGAAGCCGGGCGTTCTGGATGGCGAGTCCAGCGAGGTGGCCGAACGCGTAGAGCGAGTCGGCATCCTCCTGGACGAACCCCGGTGGGGTCGCCCGACCGACCACGACCAGGCAGCCGAGTGCCCCGGAGCGCTCGCGCAGGGGTACAGCCAGGACTGTGAACGGCTCGCCCGCTTCGACGTCCACGGATTCATGGAACGGGTGATCGGTCATGTCGTTGTCTATGACCGCCCGGTCTTCTTCGATCGCCCGCTGACTGAGGGTGCCCTCGATGGGGTAGCGTGCGCCCACGATCGCCCGCAGCGTACCGCTCGCTCCCGCTACCAGGAGCCCCTGGGAACCCTCTTCGAGGAACGTGACGGCCGCCCCGGCGCCGTCGAACAGCTGCTGAGTGCGCTGCGTCACGATGGACAGGATGCCCTGCAGGTCCTGGGCCTCCAGGATCGCGCTGCCCGTCTCGCAAAGACCGCTGAGACGAGACGCCATATCGCCGGACTTCGTGCTTCCCTTGCTACCCATTCAGCTCGTGGGCTGGGGGGAACGAACGGGCTTGTACCGGCCCGTGCGGCCTGCGCGTTCTTCAAGCGAGGGCCGGCATTCCAGCCCTCGCGTGAGACAATATTTCACATGGGGATGGGAGCCGCCAGAGTCCGGTGGGACAAGATGGCGGCCCGTGGGGTCAGGAGAACGACCGCGGCGGACCCAGGATCTCGCCGTACACGATGGCACGGGCTGCCAGCGGCAGAGCCTCGAGCCTGGCCAGCCCCGATGGAGGTGCGGCCCCTGCCTTCTTCCCGGCCTTCTCGCCTGTAGCAGCCTCCTGAGCAGCCTCCGTCCGGCGGGCCTCCTCGATCTGATGCTCAGCCTCACGTCTCATCGCGGCGTCTGACGGACGCCGGTCAGAGACGCGTCGCGGCGCCTCCCGGTCATCCGAAGACGACACCGGCGTACTCACTTTGAAGCTGGGTCGTCGAGCGGGCGTCGCGCCCGGGCTTGCCGCCGGATCCAGCATGCGCGCGATGTCGGCAAACGCCTCCTTGCGCTGCCGGGCTGCCTCCCGCCGGCTGGAGGTCGAGGGGCGGCCCACACGCGTCCTCGAGGCCGCAGGCACCGCGGGTCCGGGGTCACTCTTCCCTGCCGACAGACCTTGCTTGGCCTCCCAGCGCTGCAGCGCTTCCAACGCTCGCTGCTGCGACTCCACGGTCTTCTGGCGGGCCGTACCGGGAATGTCGATGGGCCCGCCCAGAGGCTCGCTGTCGTACGGGTCCTCCCCGGGCACTCGCCGCTGTGCTCCGGCAACGCCCTTGAAAATCCAGAAGATGACGACCGCGATGATGACGAAGACCTGTTCCATGTCAGATCTCCGTGTCCTCTCCCGTCCCCGCGATCGAGTCACGCATGCGCGTATCGGACTCGACGTTCCGGAACTTCATGTAGTCCATGACGCCGAGCGAGCCGGCGCGGAACGCCTCGGCCATGGCCATCGGCACCTCGGCCTCCGCCTTGACCACCTCGGCGCGCATCTCTTCGACGCGGGCCCGGTTCTCCTGTTCATGCGCTACGGCGAGGGCCCGCCGCTCTTCGGCCTTGGCCTGGGCGATCTGCTTGTCCGCCTCGGCCTGGTCGATCTGCAACTCGGCGCCGATGTTCTTACCGACGTCCACGTCGGCGATGTCGATCGACAGGATTTCGAACGCGGTGCCGCTATCCAGCCCCTTCGCCAGAACTGTCTTCGAAATCGCGTCCGGGTTCTCGAGCACGGCCTTGTGCGAGTCCGCGGAACCGATGGTGCTGACGATACCCTCGCCGACCCGGGCCAGGATCGTCTCTTCTCCCGCTCCCCCGACCAGCCGATTGATGTTGGCCCGGATGGTGACCCGGGCGACGGCGATCAACTGAATGCCGTCCTTGGCCATCGCTGCGACGCGCGGAGTCTGAATGACCTTGGGATTCACCGACACCTGCACGGCCTCGAGCACGTCCCGACCGGCCAGGTCGATGGCCGCGGCCTGCTCGAATCCAAGATCGATGTTGGCCTTGTCGGCAGAGATCAGCGCGTTGCCCACTCGAGCCACGTCACCACCGGCCAGGTAGTGCGCCTCGAGCTCGTTCACGTCCAGGCTCACGCCAGCCTTCGTCGCCGCGATGAGGGGCCGGATGATGCCGGCCGGGTTCACCTTCCGAAGTC
>JAMJQV010000356.1 GCA_023554435.1 Gemmatimonadota bacterium
AGAGCCGCTGCGAGCCACACATAGCCGTCCATTCCCGAGACCTTCAGGACCTCCAAGAGCGCCGTGGTCGCCTCAACGACGACCCAAGCCGTCATAAGGTACACCGTGAGCACGTTCAGGACCTTCCGCCGCTTCAGCTCCTCCCAGAACGACAACTTGCCCGCCGGGGCCGCATGCGCGCTCACGGCCGTCGTCTGATTCGTGGCAGCCGTCGGGATCAACGTGGCGGGCGTGCTGACGCTGGCATACGCACCCGACATCATCCCGGCCCCGAGCTGGACCGCGTCACCGTACTGACTGGCGGTCGGATACCGGTCCGCCGGCAGACGCGAGAGTGCCTTCAGAACCACGGCATCCAGCGTCTCGGGAACCGTCTCCCGAAGGAGGGTCAGCGATGTGGGGGACTCGCTCTGCCTGCGCGCCATCGTGATCTGCGGCGACCTGCCCGCGAGCGGCGCCTCTCCCGCCAGCATTTCATACGTCAGACACGCCAGCGAGTAGATGTCGGTTCTCCCATCGAGCACGGCCTCACCCCGCGCCTGCTCCGGACTCATGTACGCCGGGGTTCCAACGGCCATTCCGGTCTCGGTCAGGCGCTCCCCTCCCCCGAGCGTGATCGCGCGCGCAATGCCGAAGTCGGTGATGAGAGCGTGGCGACGTGAGAGCAACACGTTCTCGGGTTTGATGTCGCGGTGGATGACATCGTGTGCGTGCGCGAAGTCGAGAGCATCCGCCACCTCGGCCGTAATCCGGACGGCCTCCTCGATCGACAGGTAGCGCTCCCTCTTCAACCGGTCCCGCAGGGTCTCCCCCTCGACACACGGCGTCACGTGGTACAACAGCCCCTCTGCGTCACCCGAGTCATACAGTGGCAGGATGTGCGGGTGCACCAGGCCAGCGGCAATCTCGATCTCGCGAAGGAAGCGCTGGGCGCCCACGGACGCAGCCAGCTCCGGAAGCAGAACCTTGACCGCCACGGTGCGGTCATGCCTGACATCCCGGGCCTCGAAGACCATGGACATCCCTCCACGGCCCAGTTCATCGAGGATCTCGTAGCGTCCCTCGACGGCGCGTGCCAGGCGCTCACTCAGCTTTGACATGCCTACATCCCGGTCGGGTGATCGAGGAAGCGGTACTCGAGGCCATAGCGGTCGGACAGCAGGTCTCCGAGCGCCTTGACCCCCGATGTCTCCGTCGCGTAGTGACCGGCGTAGATCACGTTCAGTCCGATCTCGGTAGCCTCGTGGAACGTGTGGTGATTGCCCTCACCGGTCACGAACGTGTCGAGTCCCTCCTCGTGCGCCTGTTCGATCAACGACCCCGCCGACCCCGTCGCGATCCCGACCCGCCGCACGTGCTCCGGGCCGCCCTGGATTACCCGGGGGGAGTCACCGCACGCGGCGCGCACCTTCAGAACGAAGTCGTGCAGAGGCATGTCTGTGGCAGCCCACACGCCCATGCCCTCCAGGTCCGACCACCGCCCGAAGGTTCCCTCGGTGACCAGGCCCAACGCGCGCGCCAACAGCACGTTGTTTCCGACTTCGGGATGGATGTCCAGGGGAAGATGGGCGCTGTACAGAGCCATGTCCGCGTCCAGCAGGGCCTTCAGCCGACGGTAGGACCTTCCCGTGACAGGAAGCGGCTCGCCCCAGAACAGGCCGTGGTGCACTACGAGGAGTTGGGCCCCCTCGCGCGCCGCCTCGTCGATCGTCGCCTGGCAGGCATCGGTCGCCACGCAGACGGTTTCGATCGGTGAGCGGCAGTCGACCTGAAGCCCGTTCCAGGCTCCCGGATAATCCGGCACCGCGCGAACGTCGAGGTAGTCGTCTAGAAACTCGACGAGCTCCCGCAAATCCGCCACGCAGCCCTCCTTCCCGCGAAAGGAAGCTCGGTTGGTCAGTAGGCCCGAGCCCTCACCACCTCGCACACCGAGCGGGCGCCACACAGGCAGAGCGAGGGGACCTCCGCCGACCGAAACTCCTCATCCGGAATGACCCGAATGGTGGCCTTGGTATCCTCCTTGACCTTCTTCTCGCACTCGCCCTCGCCGCACCAGCCGGTATAGAAGAACCCACCCTGGTCCGCGATCAATCTCTGGAACTCCCCATAGTCCTCCACGCCCCGAATCGTCGCGGCGTCCCGTCGTCGGGTTGCGGCTGCGAAGAGCTCGTCCTGAATCCCATCGAGCATGGTCCGCAGGCTGCTGCCCACGCCTGCCATCGGCATCGGCGTCTTTCGATCCGTACCTTCGGGAGTGAACCGGCGAACGACCATGACACTGTCCGCCTTCACATCCCGCGGCCCGATCTCCAGCCGGAGCGGGACACCCCGACGCTCCCAGTCGTAGTACTTCGAACCCGGGTTCATCCCCTCGCGGTCGTCGACGTGCACGCGAACGCCTGCATCTTCGAGATCGGCCCGGACGCTGCCACCGGCCTCCATGACGGTCGCGCGCTGATCGTCGTCCTTCCAGATCGGCACGATCACGACCTCGTACGGCGCCAGCCTGGGTGGAATGATCAGGCCCTCGTCGTCCCCGTGCGTCATGATCAGCCCGCCCACGAGACGGGTCGACACCCCCCAGGAGGTGCTCCAGACATAGGTGTGCTCGCCCTCCTCAGTCTGGTATCTCACGTCGAACGCGCGAGCGAAGTTCTGGCCCAGGTTGTGACTAGTCCCGGCCTGCAGCGCCTTGTTGTCCTTCATCAGTGCCTCGCACCCGTACGTGCGCAGGCCTCCGGCGAATCGTTCGGTATCGGTCTGCATTCCCGTGATCACCGGCATCGCCATCCACTGTTCCATGAAGGTCCGATAGACGCCCAGCATTCGGCGCGTCTCCGCCTCCGCTTCCTCTTCACTGACGTGAGCCGTGTGCCCCTCCTGCCAGAGGAACTCGGTCGTCCTCAGGAAGGGACGCGTCCGCATTTCCCAGCGGACGACGTTGGCCCACTGGTTCAGCAGGACTGGCAGGTCGCGGTAGGAGTGGATCCAATCACGAACGATCGGCCAGATGATGGCTTCGGATGTGGGACGCACCACGAGCGGCTCCTCCAGCACGGCCCCGCCCGCGTGGGTGACCATCGCCGTCTCGGGCGCGAACCCCTCCACGTGCTCAGCTTCCCGATCGAGGGCCGACTTGGGGAGGAACAACGGGAAGTACGCGTTCTGGTGTCCGGTCGCCTTGAACATCTCGTCCAGGGCGGCCTGCATCAGTTCCCAGATGCGATAGCCGTATGGACGAATCACCATGCAGCCGCGCACCGGTGAGTGACTCGCGAGTTCCGCCTGCTGCACCACTTCGTTGTACCAGGCCGAGAAATCCTGGCTCTGGGAAGTCAGTCCCTTACCATTCGACATGCTCTATCATCCCCTGGGCCGGGCCCTTCGGCCGGCCGGCTTTGGTTCGCTGGATCAACCCGCACCCGAAAACAGATCCGCCACATCCATCCTCACTTCATCGCCCGTGCCCATCGAGCGCACCACACACTCATCACGCTCGACCTCCTCCGGACCCACGACGATCACTCGTTCCGCCCCTGACTGGTTCGCGACTTTGAACTGACGGCCGACGCTGCGACTCCTGTAGTCGAACCCGACCCTGCGTCCCCGGGCTCGAAGGGAGTGCACGATCCGAAGCGCGGCCGGAAGCTCTGCCTCCGAAACGTGAATCACGAAGTCGTCCAGGGTGGCCTCATCATCCGGAACCAGGTCACGGTCCCGCAACAACTCGCCGAGCACGACGTCTCCCATCCCGAACCCCAGGGCCGGAAGGGCCGGTCCCCCGACGGCTTCCAGGAGATCGTCGTACCGTCCGCCGCCACAGATCGCCCTGAACTTGCCCCTGCGATCCCAAATCTCGAAAACCAGGCCGGTGTAATAGGCCAGGCCACGCACCAGGCGAAGGTCCAGCTCTACGAACTCCGCCAACCCGGCAGCCTCCGCCTGTTCCCTGAACTGCCGCAATCGCGACAGGCTCTCCTCGACCGCGGCAACGGCGCCGAACTGGTCGGAGAGATCGGCGAGGTCCATGTCTGCCAGGGCCAGGACCCGCTTCGCCTCCAGCTCCCCGACTCCCGCTTCGACGAGCCGATCGAATACCCACTGCTCGGATTCCCGATCGGCCTTGTCCAGGGCAGCGAACGCCGCCGGGAGCAGGGCCTCGGGTACGCCCATCTCCTGGAGCACCGCCGAGATCAAAGTCCGATCCGAGTACCGAGCCACGAAGTCAGCAGATCCGAGACCGAGCGCCCGAAGCATGTCGATGGCGGCGGCAACCACCTCGACATCCGAGGCCACCGACGTCTCACCGACGATGTCCACGTTGAGCTGAAAGTGCTCGCGGAGCCGACCCTTCTGAGGTCTCTCGTATCGAAACAGCTGCGGAATCGAGAACCACTTGATCGGCTTGGGTAGCCCCCCTGCGCGAGCCGCCACCATGCGGGCAAAGGTCGGCGTCATCTCGGGCCTGAGAGCCACCTCGCGTCCGCCCTGATCAGTGAATCCGTACAGCTGTCCGACGATCTCCTCACCCGACTTCCGGGTGTACAGGTCGAGGCTCTCGAGTGGCGGTCCATCGTACTCGACGAATCCATAACGCCTCGCCACTGTCCGCCATGTGCGGAAAATGTGAGTGCGAAGGGCCAGATCGGCCGGATAGAAGTCCCGAAAACCGGGCAAGCTGGAAGTGGTCATGAGGACGCCAATGTATGAGACCGCTTGGCCGACCGGCAACAGAAAGCGCCGACCCGCTGGGCAGGCGCATTCCATAGAACCGAGCGAAGGTGGCCGGAAGTTCTCAGCCCGCCGCGCAGAACCGGTCGTAGGCCGACTTGAGATCCTGTGCGATCTCCGTTGCCTCACGGCCTTCGATCTGATGGCGCTCCAGCATGAATACGTGCTTCCCACCCTGAAACAGGGCGATCGACGGACTCGAGGGACGAAACCCCTCCATGTAAGCCCTCGCTCGCTCGGTGGCATCGATGTCCTGTCCGGCAAACACCGTCACGATACGGTCGGGCTGGACCTCATGGCCCGTGGCCATCGCCACGGCCGGCCTGGCATTCGCCGCCGCGCAGCCACAGATCGAGTTGACGACGAGCAACGTGGTACCGGCAGCGTCGCCGAGTACTCGATCCACATCATCGGTCGTACCAAGCTCCTCGGCGCCGAGGCGCACCAGCTCGTCCCGCATCGGCCGGACGGCCTCAGGATCATATCTCATGAGTTCACTCCAGTTCGGTTCTTGTCAGGATAAGGTTGCGGGCATCGCCAACCGTATGCGCGGACCCGGTCACGACTACCGTTCCCCGGCCCGCGAGTTCCCTCGCGCGCCTCATGGCCCGGCCGAAGTCCGTCTCGACCTCGACCGGCCACTCCGATGCCGCTTGCAGCGCATCCGCCGGATTCCACCGTCTTTCCGCTGGCGCAGACGGAGCATTCGTAAACACGCTGGCGGAGGCCGAAGCCAGCAAAGGGGGCAGCATTTCGGACCACGGTTTGTCTCCGAGAATCGACAGCAGCAGCACCACCGGGCGCGGCAAAGGGAGAGCGGTCACCATCTCGGCCAGAGCCCGCGTCGCCGCCGGGTTGTGCGCAATGTCGAGCACCCAGCACTCCCCCTGCGCATTGACGACCTCGAAGCGGCCCGGCCATGACACCTCGGCCATCCCCACTGCGACGTCCTGTACCGAGACACTCGAATCGAACCGTTCCAGCGCCCGTATCGCCAACGCCGCGTTCCGGGCCTGATGCTCGCCCACGAGGGGGGTGTTCACTCGGATGCCCGAGGCCCAGCCGCCGGACCGGTACGTGAACCGAGTCACGTCGAGGCCGACGGACACGTCCGCCACCGACATGTCTCTCCCCAGGACGTCGACCGGCACACCTACTTCTGCCGCCCTGTCAAGAACGACATCCCGGGGGCCGGGCCGCAAAGGCCCGACGACAGCCGGAGCGCCCGGTTTCAGGATTCCCGCCTTCTCGGCCGCTATCTCCTCGAGCGTGTCACCCAGATAGTCCGAGTGGTCCCGGTCGATCGATGAAATGACCGTAACGCGTGGGTCCACCACGTTGGTGGCATCCAGACGGCCGCCGAGGCCTACCTCGAGGACCACGGTCTCGCACTCCGACCGCCGGAACGCCTCGAAGGCCAGCACCGTAGCGGACTCGAAGAAGGAAGCGTCCTCGCGCTCGGCCAGGGGCAGTACGGCGCGGGCACAATCTTCGAGGAGCTGATCCCCGGCCGATTCTCCGCCGATTCGAATGCGCTCGGCGAAATCGCTCAAGTGCGGCGACGTGTAGAGCCCTGTCCGTTGCCCGCTCTGCAGCAGGACCGACTCGATGAGCGCTGCCGTCGAGCCCTTCCCGTTGGTCCCCCCGACATGCACGTACTGCGCAGCCAGGTGCGGATCTCCGAGCGAACGCAGCATCGCTCTCGTGCGATCCAGACCCCAGCGAATCCCGTGGGCGGGGCGGCGATTGAGAAGACGACTCAGATATGACAAGGCGATATCGGTGACGAGAGAACGATCGTGGCGCGACCGTCCTCAGGTCATGTGGTGCAGGAGCAGGGCCACGGTGTCACGCATCTCACCACGGGGAACGATTCGGTCCACCATGCCATGGTCGCGCAGGAACTCCGACCGTTGGAAGCCATCCGGCAGGTCCTGGCGAATGGTCTCCTTGATCACCCTGGGACCCGCGAAGCCGATGAGGGCACCGGGCTCGGCCAGGTTCACGTCTCCGAGCATGGCATAGCTGGCGGTGACACCACCCGTCGTGGGGTGGGTGAGGATGCTGATGTACGGAAGCCCGGCTGCCGCGAGCCGCTGGAGCGCAGCCGAGGTCTTTGCCAGCTGCATGAGCGACAAGATGCCTTCCTGCATTCTCGCTCCGCCCGAAGCGGACACGATGAGCACCGGAGCCGTGCGCTCGACTCCCTGTTCGACCATTCGCGCAATCTTCTCTCCGACCACCGAGCCCATGGATCCGCCGATGAAGCCGAAGTCCATGATCCCGGCACACACTTCCCGGCCCTCGATCCGCCCGGCTCCCGTAAGCACCGCATCGTAGGTTCCGACCTTCTTCTCGGCCTGAGCGATCCGCAGCGTATATGGCTTGGAATCCACGAACTCCAGGGGATCGGCCGACCTGAGATCCGGATCGAACTCCTCGGTGAATCCCTCGTCGAACAGAAGGTCGGCGTACTCGGGCGCCGAAATCCGGAAATGGTGGCCGCACTCCGTGCACACACGGAAATTCTCGGCGAGGCGGCGAGTATACAGGGCCTCACCACAGCCGTCACACTTCTCCCAGACATCAGCCGCCAGCTCCCTCTTCTGAGCGACGAGCTTCTGCTTCTCTTTGCGAAACCAGGCCATTCTTCCTCACTAGAACCGGAATCGAGTCGAGCACGAATATAACCCGAGGCGAGGCCATGGCGACCCCTCGGCCATTCGGGATGCGCGAATCCTCAGGTCTCGTAGGCCACCCGGCACACGAGAGCCACGCCGACAAAGGTCGTCAGAAGGAAGGATCCGCCGTAGCTGATGAACGGAAGAGGAAGGCCGGTCACCGGCATGAGCCCCACCGTCATTCCGATGTTGATGACAAGGTGTGCGAACCACACAGCGAAGAAGCAGAAGGCCACGACACTCCCGAATCCATGGCTCGACTCCGCGGCGACCCTCAGGACTCGTCTCAGGAACCAGGCAAGGAGAACGAGGAACACGAGGACTCCGATCAACCCCAACTCCTCTCCCACGACCGAGAAGATGAAGTCCGTGTGCTGCTCGGGCAGGAAGGCCAGCCTCTTCTGGGGGCCCTGACCGAAACCCTGTCCGGTAACGCCGCCGGAGCCGATCGCTACCTTCGACTGAATCAGATGCCACCCGGCGCCCCTGGGGTCGACCTCGGGATCGAGAAAGACCAGCAGCCGACGCTGCTGGTAGGGCGCCAGTCGATTCCACAGGGGCGTAGCGAGGGCTCCTGCCGCCAGGTTCGCCAGTGCAACCGCCACCGCCTCCACCATGTACGACTGACGCAGGTAGAGACCAAGAATGACGATGACGAACCACACTCCCCATACGGCAGCCGAGAAACCGAGGATCAGACTGACGCCAGGGCTGACCAGCATGAAGATCGTGAACAGCGGGACGCGCGCCCAGAAGAGCGCACTGACCAGGATCACGACGAATATGAGTGCGCTGCCAAGGTCCGGCTGGGCCATGACGAGGAGGAATGGCACGACCACCGCCGCAACGGGCCGCCAGAGATCGAACAAGCGCGCCTGCGGCTCCTTGCGCCCTCCGAGCATCCGTGCCAGCAGCAGGATGGTCGCGAGCTTCGCGAGCTCCGCCGGCTGAAAGGAAAACCCACCGAATCGAAGCCAGCTGCGTGTGTTCGGGCCGCCTCCGACGACCAGGACCGCGAGGAGCAGGAAGATCGAGAGGGCATAGATCCAGGGCGTGGCCCACTCCAACCACCGCATCGGGACCCGGACAGCGACGGCGAAGGCGACGATCGAGATGACCAGCCACACCAGTTGCCGGCGCCATGCGCCCGTGACCGCGGATGGGAGATCGACTTGCCCGGCCGACCAGATCATGCCGATCCCGAGGGCCGCTAGAAGCAGCGCCCCTCCGAGCAGGGTAGAGTCACCGAGTCCGTAAAGGGCGGAAGACCGCTCTGGCCTCACTGGACACCACCCTCGACATCAGTAGCGGCCGGCACCGGAATGGGCGCCGGGGGTTCGATGGCACGGTCCGGCGGGACCCCCTCGGACCGGAGGTAGCGCGACACCAGCGCGGAGGCCAGGGGTACGGCGCGCGAAGTCTGGTTGTCCGGGTGACCGTTCTCGACAATGGCGGCGATCACGATGCGCGGGTCGTTCGCCGGCGCAAACCCGACGAACCACGAATGCGGCTCCCCGTGCGGGTTCTGAGCCGTTCCGGTCTTCCCTGCGAGCGTCCATTCGCGTGGTCTGTGCCAATAGGCCGTCCCCCCGGGTTCATTCACGACGCGGGTAAGCGCCGATACCAGCTCGCGCCGATGGGTATCGGACAGGTCCAGGCTCCAGTCTTCTCTAGGCCACTGCACTTCGGCGGACTGCAGGAGATGTGGCACGACGGGGGACTCGCCCACGGCCAGGGCCGAGTAGAACTGCGCCATCCTCAGCAGTGTCTGCTCGGTCTCACCCTGTCCGATCGACAGGTTGAGGACCACGGACTCCGTCCAGCCTCGTCGTCCGAACCTGTCGTCATACCAACCTCTCGACGGCGGAAACCGACCGGAGATCTCGCCCGGAAGATCCACCCCGGTGGCCTGGTTGAACCCCAGCTCGTCGACGCCGGAGAGGAGCGGATCCAACCCCAGCCGAAGGCCCAGCTGATAGAAGTAGACGTTGCAGCTCTCCTTGATGGCCCCCGACAGATCCATCGGACCGTGCCCCTCGGGTTTCCAGCAGCGGAAAGGCCTGCGGCCGAATTGGAGCGCACCCCGGCATGACGTTGGCATGTACGTGTCGATTCCGACCGCACCCTGCCGGAGCCCCAGGGTCGAGAGAACGAGCTTCCAGGTGGAGCCCGGTGGGTACAGGGCCGCGGCGGCCCGATTCAGTATGGGCTGGCCTGGATGGTCCCGGATCGCTGCCCACTCGACCTCGCTGATCCCGCCCACGAACAGGTTCGGATCGAAGCTCGGGTGGCTGTAGAGGAGGAGAATCCCTCCGGTCCGGGGATCGAGCGCCACGACCCCGCCGACGTCTCCCTCCGGGAAGATCGAGTCAGCGAACTGCTGCAAACCCAGGTCCAGGGTGAGGGTCAGGTCCGTTCCCGGCTCCGCGGCCCGCGCGAGGTCGGACGGGAACTCCCGCACGATGGAACCGCGGGCATTGACCTCCACGTAGCGTGTTCCCGCTGTACCGGCCAGAAGCGACTCGTACGATCGTTCAACTCCCTGCTTGCCCACGGTCCGTCCGGCCTCGTACTCGACGAATTCATCGCTGTCCAGCTCGCCCTCGCTGATCTCGCCCACGTAACCCGTCACATGCGCGACCGTGGCCCCCGCAGGATAGCGCCGGCGGGGATGAGTTTCGATGACCACCAGTCGGAAATCCGGTCGCCGCTCCTCCACCGCCGCCACCTGCTCGAAGCTCAAGTCGTCCTTTACGAGCACCGGTAGCTGCGGGTTGCGGCTGCGTCGCTCGAGGATCCCTTCGATGCCCTCGGGCGTTAGGCTCAGGTAGGGAGCCAGCCGATCGAGCGTGACCCGCGCCGAGTCAGGTGGAGCCGGAAGAAGAGACAGCGAGTACCCGGGAATGCTCTCCGCCAG
>JAMJQV010000357.1 GCA_023554435.1 Gemmatimonadota bacterium
TCAGGAGGTCAGACGGTTCGCCGGCAGGAGAGGTCGCGCGACAGGAGGCGAGGTGCGGGGCTCAGAGGCTGCTTGCAGACCGGATTCCCGACTCGCGCACAAGCGCAACCCTAAATCCGTCAAGCACCCTTGTGACAGTTCGCGGGCGAGAACACGCGGACGAGAGCACCCGGGCGAGTACCGCAACTCACACAGGAGCTAGCGCCCGCCCGCTTCCTGCTGCGCCAGCCGGTGCACGAGCAGGGCGGCGCGCTTGGTCATCACGCCGATCGATTCCAGGTCCACGGTCTCGCTCGGTGTGTGCGCCCCGCTGCCCATGACGCCGAGGCCACCGAGGGCGTCCGTGTACTGGGCCGCGAACGAGATGTCGGCCGCTCCCCGCCGACCGGGGTCCACCGCTTCGATCGGGCCGAAGCCCAGATCCCGGCTGACTCCGTCGAGCACCTGGAGCAGAGCGTAGTTCCCCTCGGTGGGCGCCATCGGGGGGTACGAGTCGCGAAAGCGAATCGTACCGGTGGCCTTCGGAAGGCTCTCCGCCACGATCGCGCGCATGCGGGCCTTGGCACTCTCCAGCTGATCGAAGGTCAGCGCCCGCAGGTCGCCAGCCACGGTGACCGATTGCGGGATCACGTTCGTCTTCCCGAACGCCTCGCCCCGGTCGTACTGCGCGTCGTACTCCACGCTCGTGCCGCCAAGAATCAACCCAGCCCCGAAGGTCAGGTACTCCTCGCCGCGCATATCCTCGTAGAACCGGTTCAAGATCCGGGCGGCCTCGAAGATGGCTCCGGCTCCGTACTTGTTGCTGAAGATCACCGACGAGTGCCCGCGGGTCGCCGTGACGTCCAGTGTCCAGCCTGTGAAGCCCCGGCGCGCCACCGTGGCCGAGTTCAGGCCACCCACGCCGCCCTCGAAGCCCAGCGCCGCATCGCTCCTGCGCGCCGCGTCGTACAGATCCGCGCGCGAAATGGTGAGTGGATCGCCCGTGGCCTCTTCGTCACCCAGCAGGGCAACGATGATCCGGGCGTCTTCCAGGACACCGGCGTCGGCCAGGGCCCGTAACGCGTACAGGATGACCACGTCGCCACCCTTCATGTCGGCCACGCCCGGGCCGAGGGCCTGTCCGTCCTCCAGCATCTCGAAGCGCTGGAACGGGCTGTCCGACTCGTACACGGTGTCCAGATGGCCGATGAGGAGGACCCGCTTGCCGGAACCGCCGTCGATCTCGGCGAACAGGTGCCCGGCCCGTCCCATCTCCGGCGGCATTTCGATCCAGCGCGTCTCGAACCCGAGCTCCGCCAGTTCGGCTTCGAAGATCCGGCCCACTTCACGCACGCCGGGCGGGTTCATGGTCCCGCTGTTGATGTCCGTGATGCGCTGCAGGAACGCGATCGCCTCCGCCGCGCGCTCGTCTACGGAGGCTGAAATGCGCCGCTCCTCGGCGGTCAGGTCACCGCCCGCGGTGGCTCCCGTCCCTACGGCCGCTGTCGTCGCAGCCGTTACCGGCGCCGCAGTCGCGGTCGAACCCACCGCCGAACCGGAGCCCCGAGCAGAAGCCGGCGCCGATTGTATCGCCAGGGGCGATGCCACCACCGCATCGAGCTCGAGCGGCATCGACTCGGTACCGACCTCGGCAAGCACCGGCACCTCGGACCCGTCCGGTGGAGCCGAGGCGCAGCCAACCGTCAGAACCCCCGTCGCCACCAGTAGCCAAACTTGCCTCATCCGCCTCACCATATCATCCTTTATCCGAACAAACACCGAATGTCGTCGAACGACCCGAGTTCAGGATTCTGCCCCGACATGAGCCGGCGCAACAGTCCCGTGCCCGACTGGATACCCCGAGACCTGACTGCGGCTCCCGGTGTGTACCAGTTCCACGACGCGGTCGGCACTCCGATCTACGTGGGAAAGAGCGTCAACCTGCGCCGCCGGGTGCGCGGCTACTTCTATGGGGGCGGGCCGAAAGACGAGCGCATGGCTCTCATGGTGCGACTCGCACGCGGGATCGAGGTGCATCCCGCAGGCACCGATCTGGAGGCGAGGCTCGAGGAAGCGGACCGCATCGAGCGATTCCGTCCCGCGTTCAACAAGGCACTCAAGAACCGCTCGAAGGGCTGGTTCATCGAAGTGGACTGGGGTGCACCGTTCCCGCGGCTCCGGGTGATCAGCCGTCCGCGCCGACCGCGGGCCAGGCACTTCGGACCGTACCGGGGCAGGCGCCAGCCAGCGGAAGTCGTGGTGCTCCTCGAGAAGATCCTCCGCCTGCGGAGCTGCGCGGGCGCCATCCGTCCGGACGTGGAGGCCTCACCCTGTCTGCAGCACGGCATCGACCAGTGCACGGCCCCCTGCGTGGGCCTCGTCGGACTCGACGTCTACCGGGCGCAGGTCCGGGAGGCGGTGCGCCTGCTGGAGGATCCCGCCTACCTGCCCGTCGTGTACGAGCGCTTCGTTCGTCGGCGTGACCACGCCGCGGCCGCCGGAGGAACCGACGAGGCGATCTCGTGGCAGCGCCGGCTCGGATGGTTGGAGGAACTGGACAGCTATCGGTACGTGCTGGAGAAGCCCTGGGTGGACCGGTCCTGGCTCATCGTCCTCCCGGGGCCCGCCGAGACGGAGCGGGTTCTCGTTCCCGTCGCGCGCGGCAGGGTGCTCGAGAGAAGGGCCCTGTCCTGGAATGGGTCCGGGTGGTCGAAGGTGGTGGAAGACGCGGTGTACGAGGTGCGACTGCGCGAGCTTCAGGCGGAATCCGTGTTCCAGCCGGCCGACCTGACGCCAAGCCTGATCGTCACTTCATGGCTGGAAGCGGGGGCCGAGGGAGGAATGGCGTTCGACCTGGAGCGGACCGACGCGGACCTGGTGTTGGAGCACCTGGTGAAGGAGGCAGAGCGCCTGCGGAAGGAGTCGGAAGGCCTGCCCCACGATGCGGAACCGGAGCGAGATCCCCTTGCTGCAGAGGAGTCCGCCCCGGTTCAGTTTGTCGCCTGAGCCTATCGGACCAGATCAGCGACTTTCGTCGGACATGTCCTCGTCCGAATCACCGTGGTCCATCCCATGCTGGTGCTGCATCCCTTCTCCCTCATGCATCTTGCAGCTCATCTCGCCGTCACCCTCGCCCGACATGCACTTGCAGCCCGCCATCATCTCCTTGTGGGCCGCCATCATCTCGGCGTGCCCCTCGTCGGAGTCCATGCCCTCGGCGTGCCCCTCGGACTCGGCGTGGCCCTCCATGCCTTCACCCTCACCATGCATCTTCATCATCTTCTCGTGCATATCCTTCATGCACGAACATTGGCAACCCTCGCCCATCATCTCGTTGTGGGCTTCCATCTTCGCAGTGGCCGACGCTTCGCCCTCCTTGGCAACGTCCTGCGCCATAACCGGAGTCGCGAAAGCGAACGTCAGGGCCAGAGTGGCCAGCGCATACGAATAGCGGGTCTTCATCAAATCATCTCCTGAACTTTGACAGCCTCGGTTCGTCAACCGTGCGGGCGCACGGTTTCCAGCACGGGGAGAAGATCGGATGGAAGCGGCGTGCGCGCCACCCGGCTTGGAACGCTCGCTAGCGACGCTCGCGAGGAGCGTACCTCAGAGGGTATCCTCGCGCGTCCGTTCCGGATGGTCGGGAAGGCCCTGAATCTCCACCGGGAGCAGGGATTCCACGAGCCCGCCCCGGGTCTCCCAGGCGTCGAATTCCTCGGCCATCTCCAGATCCCACCGCCGGCCGATCCCGCGCAGACGCTCCTCCAGCCACCCGGGATCGGGAAACTCGAGTTCGCGCTGGTAGTGCAGCGCGAGTTCACGGATCTTGTCCCTGTACGGGGCCGCGTCGATCGCCACGGCCGGAAACGGGGAGTGTCGATCGCGGTACGTGAACACTGGAGCCGGCCGGCGGTGAGGCGGAAGCGGATCGACGACGCGCTTGATCCGGGCCAGCGTGATCGCGTCACGCACGATCTTCCCGGTCGCCTGGTGGTCCGGATGCCGAAGCCCGCGGCGCCAGGCATCGCCCCATGTCAGCACCGCGTCAGGCTGCACCTCGGCGATCACGCGCGCCACCCGGGCCGCTGCCTCGGGAGTTGCGTGAACACCGGTGTCGGGGAAGTCGAGGAAGAGGGTCTCCACGCCCAGGATCTCGCCGGCGATTCGCCCGTGCTCGGTGCGCCGCCGGATGATCTCTTCGGTCGGCACCGGCCCCAGGGCCTCGGTCATCTCGCCGCGGGTGAGCCACAGGAGTACGACGCGGCCGCCACGTTCCACGTGGGCACGCATGGCGGCGACCATGCCCACCTCGTCGTCGGGGTGGGCCAGGGCCACGAGAAGGGTCTGCGGGGCTCGGTCCTGTCCCGGCTCCGTCACCCGGCGACGATCTCCGACCTGCCTACCATTCCAGGAACGAGAGACGCACGCCGGCCGTGACCGGAATCAACCAGCCGTTGTTGAAGGCCTCGCCGAAAGCAGGTTGCGTATCCGCCGCATCCATGAGGATGAAGTAGGCCGTGCCGTTGACGAAGATGTTGATCCACGGCGCCACCTGGTACCCGATCTTGGCTCCACCCTGGAACGCCGGGTAGGTGTGATCGAACGTGTTCGCCGGGCTACCGGCGTCGTACGTGTCATCCACGGTCATCTTCATGGCCCCGGCGCCAGCGTTGAGCATGAAGGTGAAACCCATGGTCTGGTACTTGGGCGGGTTGAAGTTCACCTCGAAGCTCCCGCCCAGGAACATCAGCCGCTGCGGGGGCGACAGCAGCACGCCGAAGTCATCCTCGCCCTTGTTCAGCTCCATCCAGTCGAAATCGACCCGGAATCCCCAGTTGGGGTTCCAGTTCCACATGGCGCTGGCCCCAGCCCCCCCTCCGATAGACGTGTACGTGTCCAGGTTGCCCGCGGGAATGGCTACGCCGCCGCGCAAATCGACCGAGACTTTGCCAGTCGCCGGCTGTGTCATCCCCGTGCCGGGAATGGCGAACATGGCCAGGACTGCGAGAAGCACACCGTACTTCGTGGCGTTATGCAACGTTTCCTCCTTCGTTGGCGGGCCGCAAAGAGCCGCCTTCCGGACCACGACGTGCGCCTGATTCGCGCATATATTCGCCGTTTCCAGCGTGATCAGAATCGGGACAGAACCACCGTGTGTTGTGCAGGAACCTTGCCACTCCCCCGCGCAGGGTGCCGGCTCCCTATTCGTCGCCCGGAACGCCCTCGCCCACCACCCGCTTGGCGAGCGTCCCGGCTGCGATCACGTGACCCTGATCCCACCCGTTGATGCGGCGGACGGTTTCGAGCGTCACCGTCGAAGGAAAACGCTGAAAGAACCGCTCGGCCGTCATCTCATCCGGAACCCGAACGATCTCCAGTCGCTTCGGCTCCAGGTTGATCCAGCGCTCCTCGTTCATGGGAGCGAAGGTCTCGAGCGATCGCTCGAATGTCACCGCGTAGGTGCCCATTCGCTCGCTGGTCGTGTAGCCCAGGAAGCGGAACACGAGGTCGCCGTGCTTCACGAACAGGACCTGCCCGTCGAGCGTCCCCTGCTGCAACTCGATCCGGAACGTCCCTTGCACCGCTCTCAGCCCGTTGACCGTCCGACTGCGGGCGCCGAGCCTCTGGATCCCGTCCTGGTCGAAGAACGCCGTCGCCGCTTCCTCGGGCGTGTCCCCCTCCGCGGCCGTGAGCTGCATCACCGCATCCCCCTCCGGCGACTGGGCGAGGACCGAAGTGGGGGCGTTCTGGGTGTCCCAGCCCTGCGGGAAACGGAACTGCATGCGCAGGGTCGGGTGAACGAAACGGCCGTCGACGAAGAAGCCCTGCGCGGGGTCCTTCCCGAACAGCATTCCGTCGATGCGCTGCATATACTCGTCCCGCCGGACCAATCCGCCTTCGATCCGCGACGTGGCCAGCCGTTGCTCGGCCGCGAGCACGCGATTCCCCGGATCGGGGTGGGTGGACTGCCACTCGGGGATCGCGCCGCCGGAAGCGTCCCTCTGCCTCTCCAGGATCTCGAACATGTCCACAGCGCCCTGCGGATCGTAGCCCAGCCGGCTCATGTAGCGGAAACCCAATTCGTCGGACTGGCTCTCGTCGTCGCGGCCGAACTTGAGAAACAGGATTGCCAGGCCGCCGCCCAGGGCGTCACCAAAGGGACGCAGCTCCGGGACGAGGACCACGCCAGCGACCAGTCCGATCTGCATCAGCTGCGCCCGACTGATCTGCTCGACGCTGTGGCGCGCCGTGATGTGACCGATCTCGTGTCCGAGGACCGAGGCCATTTCGGCCTCGGTGTTGAAGTGGGCCATGATCCCGCGCGCCAGGTACACGGGCCCGCCCGGCAGCGCGAAGGCGTTGATGACCGGATCGTCCACCACCTTGAAGCTCCACGGCAGTTCGGGCCGCTCGGAGACAGCCGCCATGGCCTGCCCCACCGAATCCACGTAGGCCTGCAGCGCCGGGTCGTCGTACAGCCCCATGCCCGCGTCGACCTGCAGCATGGCCTGCTGCCCCATCTCAATCTCCTGCCCCTCACTCACCAGGGAGAACATTCGCCCCCCGGTGGCAGGGTTCACCGCACACGCACTCAGCGCGAGCATGGCGATCGCACCCGCGGTGCGTGAAAGGCGGAAACGGGGATTGTGGTTCTTCATGATCGATCCGTGCATCGGTGTCCTGGATGTTCGGTGAAGCGAGGACAGGGCCACCGCTCTCGAACAAGATATGTAAATGTGGCGCGGGCACCACACTTTCTCCGAAACCGGAAGAGTAGGCTGCTCTGAACTTTTCGGCCTCCACTGCGTTCAGGTAGCGTGAAAGGACCCGAGTCCGTGAGATTGCATGCACGCTACTTACCGACAACAAGGAATGGAGGGCACCCTGGATCACGAGCAGAAGACCGGCCGCCCGACACGAGTGGCCGTTTGGAGCGAGATGCGGGACCGGGAGCCGGCGTACGCGCTCGTCGAGGACGTGGACCTGGTAATCATCCGGTTCGATGACCAGGTATCGGCCCTGTACGGGCGCTGCCTGCACCGTGGAGCCCTCCTGTCCGACGGCCACGTGGAGGGCGACAACCTCATCTGTGGAGTCCACTTCTGGGACTACAGGGTCGACTCCGGGGTCAGCGAGTACGCGAACGAGGAAGCCCTGAAGCAGTTCACGGCCTGGGTCGACCCCGAGGCTGATGCGGTGTTCGTGGACGCGGACGAGGTGGCCGAGTGGGCCCTGGAGAATCCGCAGCCATACCACCGGGACGAGTACTTGGGACTGTACCAGGATGCGCACGGCACGCCGGAGGAACCCCACAACGGGTACATCCAGGAACTGGCCAGGGACGGACTCGGGAAGCTGGGGCATCATGGCCGGGTCTCGGCCATGGGGGTCCCCCTGACGGAGCTACCGCGTTGGGACGACATCCAGCTTCTGACAGCCCAGTTGGCTCGCAGACCTCTGGCAGACGAGGCCGCCGTCTCCACCGAGTTGGTGATCGGTCCGGCCGCCCGCCGTCCGTTGCGGCTCACGATGCCCATCTTCGTCAGCGATATGAGCTTCGGCGCGCTCAGCGAGGAGGCGAAGACCGCCCTGGCCCGGGGAGCGGAGTTGGCCGGCACCGGAATCTGCTCCGGCGAGGGCGGTATGCTTCCGGAGGAGCAGGCGGAGAACAGCCGCTATCTCTACGAACTCGCTTCGGGCCGGTTCGGATGGGACCTCGAGAAGGTGAAGCTGTGCCAGGCCTTTCACTTCAAGGCCGGCCAGGGCGCCAAGACAGGCACGGGGGGGCACCTTCCGGGCCACAAGGTGACGGGCCGGATCGCCGAAGTCCGGGAGATTCCGGAAGGTCGGGCGGCGATCAGCCCGTCGCGATTTCCCGATCTCGCGACGACGTCCGACTTCGCCGAAGTGGCGGAACAGGTTCGGGAAGTCACGGAAGGCATTCCGATTGGATTCAAGATGTCAGCCCAGCACATCGAGCAGGACCTCGACTTCGCCCTCGAAGTCGGCGTCGACTACGTGATCCTCGATGGACGCGGTGGCGCTACCGGTGCGGCCCCCGACATCTTCAAGAACAACATCTCGGTCCCGACGATGGCGGCTCTGGCCCGGGCGAGAGAGCACCTGGACCTGAGTTCCGCAACAGATGTCACCCTGATCATAACGGGGGGACTGCGCACCGAGTCGGACTTCGTGAAGGCGCTGGCACTCGGGGCCGATGGCGTGGCGATCTCGAACTCGGCGCTGCAGGCGATTGGGTGCCTTGGAATGCGGGCCTGCCACACTAACAACTGTCCGGTAGGCATCGCGACCCAGAAGCCGTCACTGCGGGACAGACTCGTCATCGAGGCCTCGGCCAGGAGATTGGCCAACTACCTCGAGGCGACCGTCGAGCTGATGCAGGTCCTGGCTCG
Organism: Gemmatimonadota bacterium; assembly: GCA_023554435.1. Taxonomy (GTDB): domain Bacteria; phylum Gemmatimonadota; class Gemmatimonadetes; order Palauibacterales; family Palauibacteraceae; genus Benthicola. Next base: position 8,394 of record JAMJQV010000357.1, read on the forward strand.
GGCCTGCGGTCACTCGAGCCTGGGTGGTTTTGTGTCGAGCGACCTGTCTACCTGGAACCGAGAGGCTTCGTCCCTAACGGGAATACGCTACGCGGGCGTTTCGGCGCCCGGGAGAGAATCGTAATGAGTCCGTTTGCACCGGACGACGACAGCCGCATACGCTTCGCGAGCCGGTGGATTCGCCTGGGCGATCCGGCACCGGCGGCGCTGACCGACGCGCGTCTGCAGCTTCACTGGGCCGTGCAGCTCCTGGCCGCGTTCGGTGAGTCGTTCGTCCCGCACCGGCCGGACGAGAGTCATTCCGCGATTTCGTGGAGTCCCGAGCGCCGGGCGTTTCTGTCAGGCGAGACCGTGGACGGGTCTTCGATCCGCCTCGGTCTGCAGCCAGGCGGATTCTCGTATCGGCTGTTCGGCCCCGGGGCCGCCCAATCCGAACCGTTCGAGCTCGAGGGCCGGACGCTCGCTGAGGCGACCACCTGGCTGGAGACCCAGCTCGAGTCCCGCCTCGGCCCTGAGGCGCAGGCCTTCGCTCGGCCGACGCCGGAGATCCCGGGTCACAGGGTCGGTCGTGGTGCGGCGTTCGATGCCGCCCTGCCTGACATGGCGGAGCTCGAACGGTGGTTCCACGACGCTTCGCTCCTGCTCGAGGCCGTCTCCGCGGCCGAGGAAGGCGCGTCTCCGGTCCGCTGCTGGCCGCACCACTT
>JAMJQV010000041.1 GCA_023554435.1 Gemmatimonadota bacterium
CGGCTTCTGGCTCTCCTCCTCACAGCCGCCCATCACCAGCAGGCAGAAGAGAGCGAGCGCCGCACCACCAGACGTGCCCCGGGAGGGCCAGCTCCACGGCCTGCTCACGTCAACCCCGCCCGCAGAAGGTCGTGCAGGTGGACCATTCCCAGCAATCGGTCGTCCGCTGCCACGACGGGCATCGCCATGATGCCGTATTCCTGCATCTGAGCCAGCGCGACCGTGGCCATTTCCCCCGGCTCGATCGTCTTCGGAGTCGGGTTCATGGCCCGAGCGACGGGGTGCGAGAGAAAGTCCGGGTGCTCGTCCGCGTACCGGGTGAGGTCGCCCGCCGTGATGACGCCTACGACCTGCGAGGTGCCGTCGAGAATCGGCACCGTACCCTGCCGGTGCGCGATCTCGTGCATGGCTGCCGCGAGATCGCCGTCGAGCGGCAGCTTCGGGACTCGCTCATCGTCCGCGACCATCACATCCCGCACGGTCAGGGTCAAACGCCGCCCCAGGTCACCTCCGGGGTGCAGGCGGGCGAAGTCCTCGGGCCCGAATCCACGCACCTCGGATACCGCCATGGCCAGGGCATCTCCCATAGCCAGGGCAGCCGTGCTGCTGGCCGTGGGCGCCAGATCGTGCGGACAGGCCTCCACTTGAACGCTTACGTCCAGCGCGAGATCCGCCCTGGACGCCAGCTTGGACTGCGGCTCGGCGGTCAGGGCGATCACGGGGATACCCAGTCGCGCCAGGACGGGCATCAGGCTCTCCAGCTCGGCGGACTCTCCGCTCTTCGAGATGGCGAGCAGGAGATCTCCCCGAACCAGCATGCCGACATCACCGTGGGCGGCCTCGACCGGGTGAAGGAAGATCGCCGGCGTGCCGGTGGACGAGAAAGTCGAGGCGAGCTTGCGGGCGACGATGCCCGACTTTCCAATGCCCGTGACCACGACGCGGCCCGAGATCGAGGCGATCGTCTCCACCGCCCCGACGAATGGCAAACCGAGACGCCCCGCCATGGATGCCACGCTCTCGCTCTCGATACGCAGCACCTCACGGCCGCGTTCGATGATCCGCGACTCGTGCATCCGATCGTCGCTTCCGTCAGTCACTCTTCGCCGACCTCCAGTGCTCATAGCACTCCGCTACGTACCCTTCGACGAGCGCATCCCATTCCGCTCGGCCCCTCAGGAGGGCTTCGCTGAACTCTCGAACGGCCCCGGCCCCTCCACAAACGTCGCCAACCCAGTCAGCGGCCTCCTTGACCTCGGGCACGGCGTTCGCCACGGCCGCCGGTAGCCCTACCTCTCGAAGCACTGGAAGATCCGCCAGATCATCGGCGAGGAACGCCGCCTCGTCCCAGGTCGCACCGACACGTCGAAGGATGTCGTCCACGGCTTCGAGCTTGCCGAACGGAGAGACCTGGTGGACCTCCATGATGCCGAGAGCCTCTGCGCGTCGGCGCACGGGAGCCGACACCTTGCCGGAGACTATTGCGACCACGAGGTCGGCCCGCCGCAGCATGTGGATGCCGAGTCCGTCGTGGACGTGAAACCGACGTCCCTCGGTGACTCGCTCCTCGTCAGCGGACACGTACAATCCACCATCCGTCATCACGCCATCGGCATCCAGAAGGACCACCCGGATCCTGTGAGCCTGCTCACCCGATATGGCACTCATCCCGATAGTCCGGGCACCCGGTCACGGGCCTCGCGAACCGCCAGCAAACCTTCCAGGAGACTCTCAAGTCGCTCCAGGGGCAGCATATTGGCCCCGTCCGATGGAGCACTCGCGGGATCGGGATGCGTCTCCACGAACAGCCCGTCGGCTCCCGCCGCCACGGCGGCCCGGGCCAGCGTCTCGATCCAGCGGGGCTCGCCGCCGCTCGAAGCGCCTCCCCCTCCCCCTCCCGGCAGCTGCACCGAATGAGTGGCGTCGAACAATGCCGGACACCCACACACTTCGCGCATGATGGCGAAGCTGCGCATGTCCACCACCCAGCGACCATAGCCGAAGGCCGTCCCCCGTTCCGTCACGCTGACACCGCCGGAACCGGCCTCCCTCACTTTCCGGACCGGGAATCTCATGTCCTCCGGAGCCAGCCACTGGCCCTTCTTGATGTTCACGGGAAGACCCGTCTTCCCGGCCGCGGTCAGCAGGTCCGTCTGACGGCACAGGAACGCGGGGATCTGGATCGCGTCGACCCCCTGGCAGAGAGCCTGGGCCTGATCCGCCTCATGGATGTCGGTAAGTACGGGAAGACCTGTCGCGCGGCGCACCGCACCGAGGCGCTCGAGGCCCTGGCTCAGCCCCGGTCCCCGGGGTGAGGAGGCGCTCGTGCGATTCGCCTTGTCGAACGATGCCTTGAAGATGGCCGAGACGCCAAGACGCTCCGCCACCGCCCGAACTTCTTCGGCCACATGGATGTTGAGACTGTCGTCTTCGAGCAGGCACGGCCCGGCGATGACGAGAAACCGCCCGCCGGGATCGAGAATGCTCATTCCCGACCAGCCGTAGCCAGGCCGGACCGGTCCTCGACCTCTCCGGTATCAGCGAGACGCGCACGGCTGCGATCCAGCGCTGCCGAGATGAATGCCGCGAAAAGCGGATGCGCCCGCGTCGGCCGGGACTTGAGCTCCGGGTGAAACTGCGTGGCGACGAAGAACGGGTGATCCCGCAGTTCGATGATCTCGACGAGGCCACCGCCGGGGGACACACCACAGAAGCCCATCCCCGCATCCGCCAGCACCTCGCGATACTCGTTGTTCACTTCGTATCTATGGCGGTGACGCTCGGAGATCTCTTCCTCTCCGTATATCTCCCTGACCCGACTGCCCTCTACGAGGTGCGCGGGGTAGGCCCCCAACCTCATCGTCCCGCCCTTCATTGTGACCTTCAGCTGGGAGTCCAGCAGAGAGATCACCGGATGCGGCGTGTCCGGCTCGAACTCGGACGAATCCGCTCCCTCTAGGCCGCAGACGTTCCGGGAGAGTTCGATGATGGCGCATTGCAGACCGAGGCAAATCCCGAGGAACGGGACCCCCTGCTCTCGCAGGTATCGCACCGTATCCACCATTCCCTCGACGCCTCGCTGCCCGAATCCCCCCGGTATCAGCACCGCGTCATAGGGTTCGAGGGTCGACGTTCCCTGCGAGTCGATGGCTTCCGACGAGAGCCAGTCGATCCGCACGGCTACGTCGTTGGCGATCCCACCGTGTATCAGGGCCTCCTGGATGGACTTGTAGGAATCGACCAGGGACGTGTACTTGCCGACCACGCCGACCCGGACTTCCCCTGACCCCGGATGCTTGATCCGCTCTACCATCGTCTCCCACGCGCTCAGGTCCGGATCCGGAGTCGAGAGAGCCAGGTGATCGATGATGCGGTCGTCCAGCCGCTGCTCGCGGAAACGGAGAGGGACCTCGTAGATCGTGTCCATGTCGCGGCTCTCGATTACGTCCCGGATGTCCACGTTGCAGAATCGCCCGACCTTCCTTCGGACCTCTTCCGGAAGCGACCACTCCGTGCGGCAGACCAGGATGTCCGGCTGCAGACCGATCTCCATCAACTCGCGAACCGAATGCTGCGTCGGCTTGGTCTTGAGCTCGCCGGCAGCCGCAATGTAGGGAACGAGCGTCAGGTGAATCAGCACCGTGTTCTTCCAGCCCACGTCCTGTCGAAACTGCCGAATGGCCTCGAGAAACGGCAGAGACTCGATATCGCCGACGGTGCCCCCGACCTCGGTGATGACCACGTCGTGGCCTGGAGACAGCATCTGGATGTAGGACTTGATCTCATCGGTGACGTGGGGAATGACCTGGACCGTGGCACCCAGGAAATCTCCCTTGCGTTCCTTGGTGATGATGTTCTGGTAGATACGGCCGGTGGTGACGTTGTTCGCCTGCGACAGGGACTCGTTGATGAACCTCTCGTAGTGTCCGAGATCCAGGTCGGTCTCCGCTCCGTCATCCGTGACGTAGACCTCACCGTGCTGGAACGGCGACATCGTGCCGGGATCGACATTGATGTACGGATCGAACTTCTGGATCGTTACCGTGAGTCCCCTCTCGACGAGCAATCGCCCGATGGACGCCGCGGCAATTCCCTTGCCGAGAGAAGAGACCACCCCCCCGGTGACGAAGATGTATTTCGTGTCCGCCGATGGCGTGTCAGGCATTGATTCTCACTTTCGGGTGTGTATCGCGTTGCCCCGGCGAAGATCGCCCTTGACGGGGAACGTGGCTTCAGAAGAAACGTCGACGCACGGTTTTTGGCCGGAGGCAGAGGCGGCCACGAGGGGCCGAAAGCGGATGCGCGACGACGGCAAATTCACGCTCCGCAAAGTAGTCCGTGCCGGAAGGCGGTGTCAAAGGGCCTGCTCAGAGATCCCCCGGAAACCTGAATATCGCATAGCCTCTGACATCGCCTGCGTCGGGATCCCAGGCGACGCCTCCCTCCAGTACCCAGAAGCGGAGCCCCCCCACGAGGTTGACGCGCCAATCGGAAGACTGTCCGTCTTCCCAGGCTCTCCCGGTACCCACCCGCGCGAATACACCCGGCGCTCCGAGCATGCCCGCCGTCAGCACCTCGATCGGAATGGCGTACCCCACGTGCCCGTACACCACGCGCGGTCCCCGGAAGGTCATTACGTCGTACGTCGGAAGGGTCGCCCGGCCTCCGAAGCCGGTCCACCTCTGTCCGGGAAGCGAGCCGGCCAGGTCGCCCCTGACCAGGGCGAAGAAATCCAACTCGTGGGTCCCGAAGCCGGGTGTGAGCCATCGAGCCGACACCTCGCCGAGGAGATACGAGAAGTCCCCGGCCAGGGTGGAATCTGCTCCCTCCAGGAGGACATTCCCCACGAGACGTCCATTCTCTCCGGTGCTTCGATCCGCGGAGACCGCCAGAGCGGCACTCCAGGCGGCTCCGTCGTCGATCGGCGGGTTCTCCCTCACCGTGTCCGAACCGAAGAACGTGAAGTGGTCCCCTGCCCTGCGACTCCAGGCATCCTCCCATTCCACCCTGAACAGCGGTGTCCACCACCGGTCTCCGCTGCCGCGAAGAACGAAGGCGACCCGATCCGCACCGTAGTAGTCCCTGAAGTCGTCGCCCAGGAACAGATAGGAGAGCGAATTGGACACGCCTCCCCGGATCCACGCCTCGTTGGTCCGCGTGATGCGCTCGGCCTCGATGCCGAACTCCACGGGCCCCGGGTGCCAGAACTGACGCACCGTGCCCTCCACCTCGCCCTGCCCCGAACGATACCGGCCCACCAGTTCGAGAGTTGGCTGCCATGCCCACGCAGCCGCCCGCAGCGTGACCCCCCAGGCCGCGGTCACGGCACTCGAGCGGTCGTAGGTTGGAGCCTCGAATCCGTACAGCCCGTGCAGATCCACGACGTCAGGCACGTCGACCACGGGGTGAATCTCGAAGCCTCCGCCCGACGGCATCACCGTGTATCGCTCCGCCGGCCGCCACAGCACATCCCCTGCAACCGTGGCCATACCGGATCCGTGATAGCCGCCGCTCAGAACCACGATGTCACCGGTCACCCGGGCCCCCGGTCTCAGGAACAGGTCTCCGTCAACGACGTAGATGTCTCCCGCAACCGATCCGGACAGCCTCACCTGCGCTTCGAGCACGAGAAGGTCGCCGGATACCAGGCTCTCGGAGGCGACGACCGTGTCTCGTGTCCAGACCTCTGCATCCCCACGCGCAAGGAAGCCTGCGAGCTTCGAATCGAGCTCGTTGCCCTTCCGGGGCTGGAAGGCGACATCCTGGCCCGCGAGAGGCGGTGCCAGCAGCACCAGCGCCGCGAACAGCGACAGGGCCGACCGGGCCGGACGGTGGCCCGAGAGAAGGCAGGCCTTCACTGATCCCCACTACCGGTGGCGTTCCACCGATCCCACGCGATGCTCAGCTCCTCGGATCGTCGGTCCGCCAGGCGCTGGAAACCATCCGGGTAGCCGATGGCCAGCAGGGTAACCACCGGGACGTCGGCCGGAATGCCCAGGACTTCGCGTATCGCGCCCTCGCGGAATCCCGTGATCCAGGCCGTGGCCAGACTCATGTCCGCAGCCCCGAGCACCATCGCCTCGGTAGCGGCTGCCAGATCGACCGGATGGCTCGGTCGACCGCTACCGGCAATGTTGGAATGGACCCTCGCGCAGCCGACGATCAGAGCGGGCGCCGTGCGGATCAGGTCCCCCTGGAACACGGCTCGCGAAATCTGGTGGCGCGTCAGAGCGTCCTGCACCACAACGAATCGCCACGGCTGGTCCTCGCGGGCCGAAGGCGCGTACCGCGCGCATTCCAGGACCCGAAGCAATATCTCCGACGGAATTCGTCGATCGGAGAATCGACGCACGGATTGCCTGTTTCGGGACAGGTTGAGAACACGGGACACGGCGCTCACCCGGCGCTACCCCCGCGGATGGTGCTGGCGATGTTCGTCCTGAAGATATCGGCGGTCAACATGCGTGTATATCTGGGTCGTAGAGATGTCCGCGTGTCCCAACATTTCCTGCACGGCAACCAGATCGGCGCCTCCCTCGAGCAAATGCGTCGCGAAGCTGTGCCGGAAGGTATGCGGCGTGACCTTCTTGTCGATGCCGGCGTTGCGCACGTGCCTGTCGATGATCTTCCAGGCCCCCATGCGACTCAGCGGACGCCCGTGCTGATTCAGGAAAACCACCCCTTCCGACCGGCCGCGGTCAAGCCTCGGCCGTCGCTCTCGAAGGTAGCGCTGCAGCACCCGGACCGCACGACCTCCCAGCGGTACAATTCGTCGCTTGTCGCCCTTGCCCAGCACGGACACCAGACCCTCGTCGAGGGATAGATCCCTCACTCGCAGGCCAATCAGCTCCGAGATCCGCAGGCCGGCGCCGTACAGGGTTTCGAGCATCGCAGCGTCGCGCGACCCGTTCGCGTACGCCTCCGGAGTCAGGGCACCGACCGTATCCAGTATTGTCTCGACTTCTGAGTAGCTCAGCACGTCCGGAAGAGTCCGACTGATTCGTGGACTCTCCAGTTTCTCGGTGGGGTCCTCCGACAGGTGGCCCTCTTCGACCAGGAAACCGAAATAGGTGCGAATGGCAGACCGGCTGCGAGCCACGCTGCGCGCGGAGAGACCGCGCTCCCCCAGGTCCGCCAGGTGCCCCCTCAGGTGGTCGTAGCCAACAGCTCCGGGGCGGTCGACTCCCCGCCCGGAAACGTAGGCGGCCAACGACGCACAATCCGCCAGGTACGCCCGAACGGTACTCCGCGCCAGACCTCGTTCGTACAGCAGGAAGTCGGAGAACTCCTCGAAGCGGAACAGACGGCGCAGTTCCTCCAGGGGCACCTCCGCCGGGCGAGCCGAGCCCCCTTCAGCGATCACGAGGGGCCCCGGCATCATCACCGTGTCGCGATCGCCACCACAACCAGGTCAACGCCACGGCCACCAGCAGCGCAAAGAGCCCCGCCGTCGTGTTGACCGCCGTCAGGGCGCTCACGATACGCGGAATGTTCCGTGACGCGAACACTCCACCGACCACGAGTGCCGCATACCAGACCGCGGAAGCGATGGCCAGGGGAATCGCCGTGCGCCAGAAGGCGAGCCGGCTGATTCCCGCGAACGCCGGCACGAGCACTCGAAAAACCGGGAAGAACCGACTCACTAGGATGGTGAGGGCCCCGTAGTCCTCGTAGAACAACGACATCCGCTCGAGTTGCGCTGGCCTTAGAAGCCACCGGCCCCACCGCGTCGAGAAGATGCCTCCGCCGAAGTGACGTGCCGCCAGATAGACGCACAGGGCGAGAACGAGGTTGCTAATCCATGCCACCAGGAAGACGAGCCTTACGTCGAGAACACCTCGATCTGCCAGGATCCCGCCGGCCACGACGACCACGTCCGATGGAACGGGCGGGAAGAGATTCTCCACCGCTGCCCCGATGCCGACGAGAAGGTACACGATCTCGACCGGAACATCTCCGACGAGGTGAAGGAACGCCTCGAGCTGCTCCTGCACGGCGCCGCCCTACCCGCCCGTGCGAATCGAGGCATGCAGCGTGTCGATATCGCCGATCTGATCAAGCAGAACGACCGCCATCGTGGCGAGTCCCTCGCCACGGCCAATCCACCCCATGCCCTCGTTCGTCTTCCCCTTGATGGAGATGCACGACCGGGCGATTCGCAGCAGCTCGGCGATGCGCTCTGCCATCTCTTCGACCCACGGACCGATCCTGGGCGTCTCCGTGACGATGGTCACATCGGCATTCACCACCTGGTAGTTCCGTTCCTCGATCAAGCGCACCGTGGCGGCGAGAAGTTCCATCGAATCCGCCCCCTCCCAGCGAGGATCGGTATCCGGGAAATGGTGACCGATGTTACCGAGAGCCGACGCGCCGAGGAGGGCGTCGATCAGAGCGTGGGCAACTGCGTCTCC
>JAMJQV010000358.1 GCA_023554435.1 Gemmatimonadota bacterium
GTCCTCAGCCCCGCCATCAGCATGTCGTCGACCATTCCCTCGGTCCGGGGGCCGCCGAGTCGACTGCCCAGAGCAGCGCCGCGCATCAGCATCCGGCGCACCAGGACCGGCCAGTCCTCCGAGGTGTGCATCCTCGGGCTCGAGAGTCCGTGGCACTGGAGGCAGTACGCCTGCTGCAGTCCCACGGCCCGGGAGCCCTGCTCGGGAAGGTCTTCCAGGCGGTAGCTCGCGGGCGGAAGGCCGGTGCCTACCGACGCGATCAGCCTCCAACGCTGGGCCCGGCTGAGCTCCGCCGTCTGCGGCCCGCCAAGATCGGCCAGCACGCTGTCGACGAGCGCGAGTTGCGCCTCGTCATCCGGCGCCTCGGCAGTGGGCGAACATGCCCCCGCTCCGAGAGCGATGGCAGTGACGGCGAAGAGCGCGTGCAGGGACAGCGCCCGACGGCGACGGTGATGGAATACAGGCCTCTTGTGGAGCATCCCGAGCATCTCCCCGGACAGGCATCCGAAGTGTGAATTCACTGAATCTCGAGCGGGAGAAACGATACCACGTTGTAACCCGAGCCGCTACCGTCTCGTGAGCCCCGACCCCCGGCCCGGCGAGGATTCCAGGGGGCGTTAGCGAGCAACCGGAGACACTATGTCCCGAGTCCCGGAGGCACTCCCGGCCATAGGGAATACGGGCACGCTGAGGCCTTCGAAAACGTGCATAGTTCCGCCCTCGATTCGGACCTCTGTACTACTACCGAGGACTTCCGGCCGTGGCCCCTCCCTTGCAATCTCTGCCCTCGAACCCGCGGGGCGATCCGAGTTCCGCGGCATCACCATGCATCGACATCGGTCGAGGCGAGACATGAGCGAAGACCTGACGGCGCGAGTGAGCGCCATTTGCGGGGAATATGGCTCGGACGCCGGTCGCATGATGGACATTGCCTGGAGGCTGCAGCGCACCTTCGGCGAAGTGTCCAGCGAGGCCATGGACGTGATCGCGAGCGAGACGGGCGCTACGCGTGCTGACGTCGAGAGCTGTGTTTCCTTCTACTCCTTCTTTTCGACGCACAAGCATGGCCGGGTCGTGATCCGGCTCAGCAACGACGTGCCCGATCGCATGGCCGGTTACCACCGCGTGCTCGGAGCGTTCGAGGACGAGCTCGGAGTGAAGTGTGGTGAGACCACGGAGGACGGTGCGTTCACGCTTGAGTCCACGGCTTGCGTCGGTCTGTCGGACCAGGCGCCGGCTGCTCTGATCAACGACGTGCCGTTCACCGAGCTGTCCACCGACGATGCGCGAGAGATCGTCCGTGAACTGCGCAAACACATGGATCCCCGGAGGCTCGTTCACAAGCTCGGGGATGGGAACAACGCGCATCCGCTGATTCACTCGATGGTGCACAACAACCTTCGGGGTACGGGCCTGACGCTGTTTACATCGTACAATCGGGGCGAAGCGATCCAGAAGGCGCTGTCCATGTCGCCCGTGGAGGTGATCCGGGCCGTGAAGACGGCACGGTTGCGCGGGCGTGGCGGAGCAGGGTTCCCCACCGGGATGAAGTGGGAGTTCACGCGGGGCGCCAGGGGCGAGCCGAAGTTCATCATCTGCAACGCGGATGAGGGCGAGCCGGGAACGTTCAAGGACCGGGTCCTCCTCACCGAGCGCTCGGACCGCGTCTTCGCGGGGTTGACCATCGCCGGATACGCGATCGGCGCTTCCGAAGGCATCGTATACCTGCGGGCGGAATATGCGTACCTGAGGTCCTTCCTGGAGGCCCAGCTCGAGAAGCGGCGCGCCGATGGACTGCTCGGCGAGAGCATCCTCGGCCACGAGGCCTTCGACTTCGATATCCGGATCCAGATGGGCGCCGGCGCCTACGTGTGCGGTGAGGAAACGGCTCTGATCAGCTCCTGCGAAGGCACGCGCGGCGACCCCAAGAACCGGCCGCCCTTCCCGGCGCAGGAGGGCTACCTCGGACTTCCTACCTCGGTGAACAACGTCGAGACGCTGTGCTGCGTAGCGAAGATCCTCGAGATGGGCCCGGCCACCTTCTGCGAGTACGGCACCCACCAGAGCTCGGGAACGAAGCTCCTGAGCATATCGGGTGATGTGTGCCAGCCCGGCATCTACGAGGTGCCTTTCGGCACCACATTGCGCGAGGTGCTCGAGATGTCGGAGGCGGAGGATCCCGTGGCGGTTCAGGTGGGCGGACCCAGCGGTCAGCTGGTCGGTCCCGAGGACTTCGACCGCGAGATCTGCTTCGACGACCTGGCCACCGGCGGCTCGATGATCGTGTTCGGCCCCGATCGGGATCTCCTGAAGGTCGTCGAGGCCTTTATGGACTTCTTCGTCGAGGAGAGCTGCGGCTACTGTACGCCATGCCGCATCGGGAACGTGCTGCTGCGAGACGCCGTCACGCGCGTGCGACAGCGCCAGATGGAGCCCGCCGACATCGACGAGATGGAACGGCTCGCCGGCACGGTTGCCAGGACCAGCCGGTGCGGCCTGGGACAGACTTCCCCGAATCCGATCCTGAGCACGCTGAAGAACTTCCGGCACCTGTACGACGAGCTCGTGGAGGAAGCGCCGGACGGTCAGCGTCGCTCGTTTGACCTGGACGCGGAGGTGACGGCTGCGGCCGCCATCGCCGGACGCCCGGACGGAGAGTGAACGATGAACGACGAGATCATCTTCTTCATAGATGGGGTACAGGTCACCGGACGCCCGGGCCAGACCATCATAGAGGCCGCGGACGAGGCGGGAGTCTATATCCCGCGTCTGTGCCACTACCCCGGCATCGAAGCATGGGGCAGTTGCCGCGTGTGCACGGTCGCCGCCAACGGCCGCCCGTGTTCCGCGTGCACACAGCCCATCACGACAGGACTCGTGGTCGAGAACGACACGGAGACCCTGCGGGAGTATCGGAAGTCGATCATCGAGATGCTGTTCGTGGAGGGCAACCATTTCTGCATGTTCTGCGAGAAGAGCGGGGACTGCGAGCTGCAGGCCCTCGCCTACCGCATGGGTATCACGGCCCCCCGGTATCCCTACCTGTGGCCGGAGCGGGAGGTGGACGCGTCTCATCCCGATGTGATCATCGACCGCAACCGCTGCATCCTGTGCGCCCGCTGCGTGCGCGTCTCGCGCGACGTGGACGGAAAGGCCGTGTTCCAGTTCGTGGAGCGCGGACCCGAGAAGAAGCTGACCGTGAACGCCGAGGCAAGGCTGAAGGACACGGACCTCGACGTGACCGATGAGGCGCTGGACGTATGCCCGGTGGGGGCCCTGCTCAAGAAGCGGGTCGGATACGCGGTCCCCGTCGGCGAGCGAATGTACGACCAGGAGCCCATCGGATCGGACATCGAGAGCAACACGGACGCAGCGCCTGCCGCAGCCACGGAGGTGGAAGCGTGAGTGAGAACGGAAAGGGAACGGTGGCGGCGAAGCCGCGCGTGGCGACGACCTCGCTGGCGGGCTGCTTCGGATGCCACATGTCGATCCTGGACATAGACGAGCGAATCCTGGACCTGGTCGAGATCATCGACTTCGACAAGTCGCCCATCAACGACTTCAAGGTGTTCCAGGAGCAGTGTGTGGTCGGCCTGATCGAGGGCGGCTGCTGCAACGAGGAAAACGTGCACGTCCTGCGGGACTTCCGGAAGAAGTGCGATATCCTGGTCTCGGTCGGCGACTGCGCGACCATGGGAGGGATTCCGGCGCTCCGGAACACGATTCCCCTGGAGGAGTGCCTGCGGGAGGCCTACGTGGATGGCCCGACCGTCCACAATCCGTCGGGCGAGATTCCGGTGGACGAGGACATCCCGCTGCTGCTGAACAAGGTCTTTCCAGCGCATGAAGTGGTGAAGATCGATTACTACCTGCCGGGATGTCCGCCGTCAGCCGATGCTCTTTGGGCCGCTCTCAGCGCGCTTCTGAGCGATGAGCCGGTGGAACTGCCCTATTCACTGATCAAGTACGATTGACCGGGAGGTCCAGGTGTCAACGACGACGACCCGGAAAGTAGTCATAGAGCCGGTGACCCGCGTGGAGGGTCACGGCAAGGTCACCATCCTGCTCGACGAGGCCGGGCAGGTCGAGCGCGCCCGGCTCCACATCGTGGAGTTCCGCGGGTTCGAGCGCTTCATCCAGGGGCGCCCCTTCTGGGAGATGCCCGTCGCGGTCCAGCGGCTGTGCGGAATCTGCCCGGTGAGCCACCACCTGGCGGCGGCCAAGGCGATGGACCGGATCGTGGGCGGGGAGAACCTCACGCCCACGGCCGAGAAGATGCGCCGCCTGATGCACTACGGGCAGATGTTCCAGTCGCACTCGCTGCACTTCTTCCACCTCGCCTCCCCGGATCTGCTGTTCGGCTTCGGGGCCGACCCGGAGCTTCGCAACGTGATCGCCGTGGCGGGGAAGTTCCCCGAGCTCGGCAAGCAGGGGATCATGATGCGGAAGTACGGCCAGGAGATCATCCGGATGACCGCGGGCAAGAAGATCCACGGCACCGGTGCGATCCCTGGCGGCATCAACAAGAACCTGACGATCGCCGAGCGCGACGAACTCCTCGTGGAACTGGACCAGATGAAGATCTGGGCCCGCGCGGCCGTGAAGATCGCGCGCGACTACACGGTCGACAACCTCGAAATGGCCCTCGGCTTCGGCTCCTTCGAGTCGAGCCACATGAGCATCGTGCGAGCCGATGGCGCGATGGACCTGTACGACGGAGGGCTGCGTGCCATCACGGCGGACGGAAAGACGATTTTCGACCACGTCGACAACCAGAGGTATGCCGACTACATCGCCGAGGAAGTGAAGCCCTGGTCGTACATGAAGTTCCCGTTCATCAAATCGATCGGCCCTGAGAACGGCTGGTATCGGGTGGGCCCGCTTGCCCGGGTGAACGCATGCGATTTCATCGATACGCCCGAGGCCGAGGCAGTACGCCAGGAATTCATGGCCGTCACGGACGGCAAGCCCAACAACGTGACGCTCGCCTATCACTGGACCCGGATGATCGAGACCCTGCACGCCGTCGAGAAGATCGAGGAGCTGCTCCACGATCCGGATCTGCAGGGCGACGACCTGGTCGTGAAGGGAGAGCGGCGCAACGAGACCGTGGGAATCATCGAGGCCCCGCGCGGCACCCTGTTCCACCACTACGTAGTGGACGACAACGACCAGGTCGTAATGGCGAACCTGATCGTCTCGACCACGAGCAATAACGAACCCATGAACCGGGCCGTCGAAGGCGTCGCGAAGAAGTACCTCTCCGGTCGCGAGATCACCGAGGGTCTGCTAAACCACGTCGAGGTGGCGATCCGTGCGTACGATCCCTGCCTGAGTTGTGCTACGCACGCGTTGGGTCAGATGCCGCTGGTGGTGGATCTGGTGGACGCCTCCGGCGCTCTCCTGGACACCAGGAAGCGAGGCTGAAATGGGTGTCCCGATACCGACGGCACCCCGTCTCCGGTCCGGACCGATGAGGGTGCTCGTACTGGGCTATGGCAACCCGGGTCGGCGAGATGATGGGCTGGGGCCCCGGCTCGCCGAGGAACTGAGCCACATGGGTCTGCCAGGAGTCGACGTCGATTCGGCGTACCAGTTGCAGGCAGAGGACGCGGCTGCCGTGGCCGATCACGACGTGGTCGTCTTCGTGGACGCGGACGTGTCGTGTCCCGACCCTTTCGAGATGCGACCCGTTCTGCCAGCTGGAGAACCACGGTTTTCCACGCACTCGCTGGCTCCAGAGACGGTCCTGTCCATGGCGTGGAAGTACCTGGAAGCGAAGCCTGAAGCCTATGTCCTGGCCATCCGCGGCGAGGACTTCGACGGCTTCGGCGAGGGATTGTCAGACCGGGCCCAGCGGAATCTTTCCGCCGCACTCGGTTTCATCGAAAAGTTTCTCGAGGAGCGAGCATCATCATGCGAGAAGGCAAGCACGTAGTCCTCTACGTCGAGGACGACGCCGATTACCAGGACATGGTACGCGAGATCCTGGAGGCGGCCGACTTCGAGATGGTGGCCGCATCCAGTGCTGAAGAAGGCATCCGCGCGTGGGACACCGAAAGGCCTGACCTCGTGATCGTGGACCTGATGATGGAGGAGGTGGACGCGGGCACGAGCCTGATCACCGACCTTCGCGCACGCGGCTGCGATGTGCCGATCTACATGCTGAGTTCGGTGGGGGACGACCTTGCCATGAGCATGGATTACAGCGCCCTTGGGCTGGCCGGTGTGTTCCAGAAGCCGATCGATGGAAGGTCTCTGGTCACGATTCTGAAGGCGCGCCTGGACTGATCGCCTCAGACACTGGGCAGGTCCAGGTAGAATCGACTGCCCTCGCCGAGCCGGCTCTCGAGTCCGACCGAGCCGCCGTGCATCTCCACGACGCGGCGCACGATCGAGAGACCCAGTCCCGTGCCGCGGGGTGCGTTTCCGTCATCCGGTTGGGCGAGGCGCTGGAACTCGGCGAACAGTCGCGACTGGTCTTCCGGAGCGATTCCCGGCCCGTTGTCCGCCACCGTCACCCTGACGAACTCGCGTGCGTGCTCGCCCAGCACCTGGATGACGCCCCCCTCGGGGGTGTACTTGATGGCGTTCGTGATGTAGTTGACGATCGCCTCGCGTAGAAGCCGCTCGTTTCCCCACACGGTCAGACCGATGGGAGCCTCCAGCAGCAGGCTCTGCTGCCGACCGGCGGCGATATCCTGGTATTCGTCGACCAGTTCAGACAGCATCGGAGAGAGATCCACCTCGCTCATCTCCTCTTCGAGCCGACCGGCCTCCAGCGTAGCAAGGACCCTCAGGTCGACCAGGAAGCGCGAGAGTCCGTCCAGCCTCGAAAGCGCGCGATCGACCCAGCCTTCCTGTTTGTCATTCAGCGGGCCCGCGAGTCCCTCTCGAAGATTCTGAAGGAACATCGTAGTCGCACCCACCGGCGAGCCCATGTTGTGCACAGCGATGTGGAGGAAGTCACGTCTTAGAGCCGATACCCTCTCCAGCGCAACGAGCGTTGCCTGCATCTGGGCTTCCCCGATCTGCAGCGCTCGACTCAGGGTGACCAGCATGTAGGAAGCGGACCCGAGTAGAACCCCGTACACGGCAAGCAGCACTCCCGCGTAGCGACCGTCGATTGGCGCCTCGCCCGAAATTCCCTCGAGTTGGTTGACCGGGATCAGTCCCGCCCACTCTCCGATGACGAGTCCGGCCAGAAGGCCGTACGCCGTGATGGTGCTGACGGCAGCTTCCCGCGGTGAGAGCAGAACAGCGGCCAGGATCACGTGCAGAAGATAGAACGCGAGGAAAGGAGAACGCGCCCCACCCATCAGCCAAACGAGCGCAGTGAGGGCCAGGAAGTCGAGTGCAATGGTGAGATGCATCAGGTGCTGGAGAAGCCTGTAGTGGAGAACGGCCTCTCCCGGGCTTCGGAATCGGCGAACCAGCAGCCAGGCCAAGCCGTCATAGACGAGGATCAGTCCCGCCAGGACCAGGAACGCACGGACGTTCAGGTCCGCGATCCCGACGAAGTCGCGCGCCACAAAGGCGCCCACGACCAGCGCGAGGGCCATCCCGACCCGCACGAGCGTGTGCAGGTAGAGTCGCGCTCCAAGCAGCTGGTGCGTCAGGGGCTCGCCTGTCGGCTCGAGCCCGAGGACCACAGCAGCGCTGCGGTCTTGGCCCATGTGATCCTCCGGCTGAGTGGTGCCTGCAGTCGTGGTTGCAGGTTGCTTGCCACCGATCGAGTGCAGAAATCCCGCATTTGACCGAAATCACGGGACAGGTTGGTACCGGCTTGGGCCACGCTGACCGAACGTGCGAAGGGTAGGATGCAAAAAAGGCCGACCTTGCGATCGACCTTTCGAAGTCGGGGCGCCCGGATTTGGAGTCGAGGCGCTCCGCGCCGAGACATTGAGCGCGCGCCAGCGTGCGAGTTACCGGGGACCTCAAACGAAAAAGGCCGACCTTGCGATCGACCCTTCGAAGTCGGGGCGCCCGGATTTGAACCGGGGACCTCTGCGTCCCGAACGCAGCGCTCTACCGGACTGAGCCACGCCCCGACGTTGTGATCAAGAAAGCAGGCGAGTCGAGCGCAACGCGGTCGACCTTGAGCAAGCCCTGCTTGCGAACTACGTGTTGACTGCTGTCGTCCAAGCAGGCGAGTCGCTCGCAACGCGAGCGACCCTGAGCAAGCTCCTGCTTGCGAACTACGTGTTGACTGCTGTCGTCCAAGCAGGCAACCGGATTCGAACCGGCGACCTCAACCTTGGCAAGGTTGCGCTCTACCAGCTGAGCTATGCCTGCATGTCCTTCTTTCAACTCTCGCGGACCCGTCGAGGCGCACCGCGCCGAGACATTGAGCGCGCCTCTGCGCGCGAACTACCAGCTGAGCTATGCCTGCATGTCCTGCGAATCTGCCTTCCACCAAGCCACCGGTCGGAATTGAACCGACGACCGCTCGATTACGAATCGAGTGCTCTACCGCTGAGCTACGGTGGCAGAAGTGGAGCCGGCGGGACTCGAACCCGCGACCTCTTGAGTGCGATTCAAGCGCTCTCCCAGACTGAGCTACGGCCCCCTTGCGGGGTGAAACGGGGCTGACGGGACTCGAACCCGCGACCTCCGGTGTGACAGACCGGCACTCTAACCAAACTGAGCTACAGCCCCCGAAATCAACGACAGACAACCTATCAAACAGCCGCATCGATGGGGCCTACTGGACTCGAACCAGTGACCTCTACGATGTCAACGTAGCGCTCTAGCCAGCTGAGCTAAGGCCCCCCGAACGTGCGCGCGCGAGCGAAGGAAGTGATCCCCCGCTCGCGAGACCGAAGAAGGTAGTAGAGGCGTCTCGAGAGGTCAAGGTAGACTGCGACCGGCCGCTCTCCGCCGGGGTCGGTGCCGTCTTGCGCCGACCCTCAGATCTGATACCTTGCCCCGTCTATTTCGGGAACCGGCGCAGGTCGCCAGGCGGGGACGGCCGGACGCCGCCGCAGGATCGTTCGAACACCGATAGGACCAATGACCTTACGCCACAGGTTTATCGCAGCGGCCGCGATCGCAACCGTCTGCTTGCCAATCGCCTTTCTCGTCCTCGGGGGCACCACGCAGGAAGCCACCGGGCAGGAGGCAGCGGCGACGGCTGCCCCTCAGGAGGCCCCGGCCAGGATCGACCCGATCAAGCCGCGTACTCCCACCGGGCAGACGGCCGACGAAGCCATCGCAGCTCACGAGAACGCGACCGAAGGTCCCGAGCAGCCGATCCCCTTCAGTCACCGGTTCCACA
>JAMJQV010000359.1 GCA_023554435.1 Gemmatimonadota bacterium
CGCAGCTGGCCACGACGCTACCTGGCCCGGGGGCGGGCGACGAACTGCTCAGCGGCGGTCTGTCTTCGCTCGGTGACGCGCCCATCGAGCAGGCCGCTCCCGACTCGGTCCTGACCGTCACGCTCGCCCAGGCCCTGCAGCTGGCCGCGAATGTCGATCCCAACTACGTGGCTGCCCTGCGACAGGTAGGAGACGCCGACTGGGTGCGCCGGCAGGCGTGGATGGCGTTCGTCATTCCGAGCGCCGATTTCCGCTGGTCCTGGAACCGGTTTTCTTCGCCGCAGTTCAACCTCGGTACGGGCGATCTGGCGGACGAGCTCACGACCGCCACTCTTGGCGCCCGTTATGATCTGTTCACCGGCGGGGCCAGGATCTTCGACATGAAGGGCTCGGCAGCCAGGGTCGAAGGCGCCCGGGCCGGTGAACTCCAGGCTCGTTTCGAAACGGCCCTCGGGACGGAAGCCGACTACTACGAGGTCATCGCTCAGACCGAACTCCTGCGCGTTGCCCAGGAACGGACAGCGCGGGCTGAACAGCAACTGGATATCGCGCGCGCCCGCGTCCTCTCGGGCGCCGCAGTCCAGACGGACTCGCTGCAGCTTCTCCTGGAACTCACGCGGGCGCAGGTCGAGGAGCTTCAGCAGGATGCGTCGGTCAAGGTCTCCCGACTCCAGTTGGGACGCCGGATCGGCCATTCCGGTCCTGCCGACGCAGTTCCGCTGGATACCCTGCCGGCTCGGCAGCTTCCGATCTCCGAGACCGACGCCTATCGGGAGGCCCTGACGGAGAGCCCGCGCGTGGGAGTCGTTCAGGCGGAGGCACGCGTCGCGGATGCGTTCTTCAAGTCCGAGCGCAGCAGCTACCTGCCGACGCTCAGTCTGTTCGGTCAGTGGGCGGGGTGGGACGATCAGGTCATCCCGGATGCGACCACCAGGACCACGTACGGTTTGTCGCTCAATTTCCCGCTGTGGGACGGAGCGAATCGGGAGATCCGGGTCTACCGAGCCAACACGCTGCGACAGGTAGCGGAAGCAACGCGTCTGGACACCGAACGGGAGGTCGGCCGCAATATCGTGGCGGCCTACCAGGCGTACGACGCCGCACGCGCCAGTGCGGAACTGGCGGCAAGGGCCGTCATCGTCGCACGGGAGAACCTGAGAGTCCAGCAGGAGCGATACCAGGCCGGGGCCACCACGATCCTCGACCTGCTGGTTGCGCAGGTGGATCTTACCGAGGCGGAAGCCGGCCTGGTCCAGGCGCGCTTCACGACAAGGCTCGCGCTTGCCGGCGTCGAGGCCATCCTCGGCCGCCGAATGTTCGACTAATGAGGGGTTTGGCATCTGTGAAGCGTAGAGAATCGGTTCGAGTATCTGGCAGGGCTGCAGCGGTGCTGATGGCCGTCGGTCTGACCGTCGGTGCGTGCTCGGGGGGTGATGAGGCCCAGGGCGGCCCACCGGCCGGCGCAGACGCTGGCGGGCCGGGTGGGCCACCGAGGGGTATGCCCGTGGACGTGGTGGAGGCACGACTCGATACGGTCGTGGACGCGATCGGTGCGAATGGTCAGATCGAGGCCGTACAGGCCATCGACCTGCGTCCCGAGATCTCAGGCCGCCTGGTTCGGATTCTCGCCCGTGAGGGGACCGAGGTCCGGGCGGGCACGGCACTGTTCAAGATCGACGACGCGGAGCTCATGAGCCAGGTGGCGCGCCTGGAGGCGGAGCGGGACCTGGCCGAGCAGGCTCTGGCCCGCACCCGCGAACTGATAGAGCGCAACGCCTCGTCGCAAGCCGACCTCGAACTTGCGGAAGCGACCTTCCGGAGCGCGGAAGCGCAGCTCCAACTTCAGCAGACTCGGTTGGATCGCACGGTCGTGCGGGCGCCTTTCGGTGGCGTCGTCGGAGAGAGATACGTGAGTCTGGGCGACTTCGTCACGTCCAGCGATGCCCTCACCACGCTTCAGACCGTAGACCCGCAGCGCGCCAGCTTCCAGGTCCCGGAGAGATTTTCTCAGCGACTCGCCGTGGACCAGAAGATTACCTTCGGCGTCGCCTCGGTGCCCGGCCGCGTGTTCGAGGGTACGGTGGACTTCGTAGACCCACGCGTGCAGCTGCCGGGACGCACGATCACCGTAAAGGCACAGGTCGCCAATGCCGACCGGGCCCTGAAGCCGGGCATGTTCCTGGAGGCGCGGTTGGCGACTGAGGTACGCCCGCAGGCCGTAGTCGTCCCGGAAGATGCCATCCTCCCCCTCCAGGGAGCCGATTACGTTTGGACGGTGAATGCGGAGGGAATGGCCGAGCGGGTCGAGGTTGCGCTCGGGGTCCGGACTCCTGGATGGGTCGAGGTGTTGAGCGGAGTGGACGTCGGCACCCAGGTGGTCGTGGGCGGCATCGAGCGCATGGCCCCGGGCGCGCCCCTGACGCCCAACGTCCTGGAGCGCTGACGCGCCAGGCGTCGCTCAGGCGGGCGCCATCTTTCGGACGCCCGCCACTCCGTAGTCGATGATCGCGTAGACGGCCGCGATGCCGGCAGCGTAGACGGGAACCTTCACGTACTCCGGATAGAAGATCAGGGTCAGCAGCGCCGCGACCTGGAGCGCCGTCGTCACCTTGCCTCCCAACCTCGAGTGGAACGGCATCTCCTTGCCAGCCAGCCGGCCCACCCAGAAGACCCCCCCCGTAAAGATGTCACGGAGAATCAA
>JAMJQV010000360.1 GCA_023554435.1 Gemmatimonadota bacterium
CCTCGAATCGGAGTGAGTGGCGCTCTCGACCGACTCCGCGACCCGCAGTATCGTAACGCGGCAGGACGAGGTTCTTGGCACCATCTGGAAGCGAGCGATCCATGCGGCTCTATATCAACATCGATCACGTGGCCACCGTTCGGCAGGCGCGACGGACCGACGAACCTGACCCTGTGCGGGCGGCCGTACTGGCCGAGCTGGGGGGGGCGGACGGGATCACGGTACACCTGCGCGAGGATCGCAGGCACATACAGGATCGGGACGTCGATCTGCTGATGCGTACCGCACGAACGCCCATCAATCTCGAGCTGGCGGTGGCAGACGGGATCCTGGACCTCGCGGAGGCCTGGCAGCCGCACCAGGCGACACTGGTGCCCGAGAAGAGACAGGAAGTCACGACCGAGGGCGGCCTCGATGTAGGCGAATCGGCTGCCGGAGGGATCCGAAGGGCCCTGGAGCGGCTGCATTCGGCCGGAATTCGCACATCTCTGTTCATCGATCCCGAACCCGAGGTAGTGCGGCGTTCGGCAGATCTGGGTCCGACGGCCGTGGAGCTTCACACGGGGGAGTATGCGAACGCCCGGGACGCCGCCGCGATAGCGAAGCAGCTGGAACGGCTGCGCGCGGCGACCGAGCTGGCGCGCGAACTGGGGCTCGCGGTGCACGCCGGTCACGGATTGACGTACGAGAACGTGATGCCAGTCGCAGGCATCCCCGGTTGCGAGGAGCTGAACATCGGTCACTCCGTGATCAGCAGGTCGGTGCTGGTCGGTATCGAGAGGTCGGTGCGTGAGATGAAGGAGCTACTCCTGCGGGCCGCGGGGGGCTGACTCCATGCGTGGTCATGCGTGGAAGTCGGCGCTCGGCCTCATACTCACGGTGTTGCTGCTGTGGTGGGTCCTCAGGGACGTATCGGTCCCGGAGGTGTGGCAGCGGGTCCGCGCGGCGGACCCCTGGCTCCTGACCGGTGCCGTGGTGGTGGCAACGTTCAGCTTCGTTCGTCGGGCCCTGCGGTGGCGCGTGCTGCTGAGTCCTTCTCATCCAGATTCGCGTTTCGTCCCCAGGTTCGGGGCGACGTGCATCGGATTCGCGGTCAACAACCTGCTTCCGGCGCGGCTGGGGGAGTTCGCGAGGGCGTACGCGCTGTCGCGAACGGAGGGGTTGAACATCGGAGCCTCCGTCGCATCTCTGGTGGCGGAGCGGATCTTCGACGGCCTGATCCTCGCGTTCTTCCTGTTCGCTACGATCTCGCTCCCGGACTTTCCGCTTGGAGAAGGGTCACCCGCCCTGTTGGTGCGACGGACAGCGAACATAGGGGCGATCGCCTTCGTGCTGGCGTTCTTCCTGCTCTGGCTGGCAGCTCGCAATTCCGACCGGGCGGTCCACCTGTTCGAGCGGACGTTCGGCCGGTTGTTCAAGCCCGGGTTCAGGGAACGGGCCACGCGCCTGGTGGCCGGCTTCCTCGCCGGGCTGGGTGCGCTGCACGACACGGCCACGTTCGCCAAGGCCCTGGGCTGGTCCGTGATCGTATGGCTCAATCTCTCGGTTTCCATCTGGCTCGGGCTCCTGGCCTTCGACATCACGGGGCCTGGCCTGACCGGGTCCATCTTCCTCCAGAGCGTGATCGCCTTCGCGGTGGCGGCTCCGTCGAGTCCCGGCTTCTTTGGTGTGTTCGAAGCCGCGACGCGTCTCGGTCTCGGCGTCTACGATGTGGGTGTCACCGACATGGTCAGCTTCGCCACCAGCTACCACATACTCACGTTCATCCCGGTGACGCTCCTGGGGCTGTGGTACATCCGCCGTTTCGGCCTCTCATGGTCGGAGATGGGTCACTCCGAGGAAATCGTTGAGGCGGCGGTGGACGATGACTGATGGGTTCTCCCAGCCGCGCGTCCTCCGGGCGCACGCCAAGCTCAATGTCTCCCTGCGGGTGCTGGCGCGGGAGGAAAGCGGATTCCATTCGGTAGAGACGGTTCTCCTGCGCCTCGAGCTGGCCGATCGGATCGAGCTGGAGACCACGGGGCAACCAGGAATCCATCTGGAGGTGACCGGCGACGCATCCGTGCCCGCGGACGACCGAAACCTGTGTTGGCGAGCGGCCAGGGCGCTGTACGAACACGTCGAGCGCGAGGGCGGTACCCGGATCCGTCTCGAGAAAAGTGTTCCCGCGGGTGCCGGACTGGGTGGCGGCAGTGCGGACGCCGCCGCTGTTCTCAGGGGCCTCAACGAAGCCTGGGGACGGCCGCTGAGCGGTTCCGCTCTCCTGGGCCTGGCAGGCGAGCTCGGAAGCGATGTCCCTTTCGGTCTTTGTGACGCTCCCATGGTCCTTGCCTGGGAGCGGGGTCGGCGCATGCTCCCCCTCGAAGCGCCACCCTCCATGCCAGTGCTGGTCGTGGTTCCCGCCTACCCCATCGGGGCCGGGGATGCCTACGGCTGGTTGGCCGAGGACCGGGCTGCCGGGCTGGTGTCCCCC
Organism: Gemmatimonadota bacterium; assembly: GCA_023554435.1. GTDB lineage: Bacteria > Gemmatimonadota > Gemmatimonadetes > Palauibacterales > Palauibacteraceae > Benthicola. Next base: position 2,474 of record JAMJQV010000360.1, read on the forward strand.
CCCGGTCCCTGTCTGCACCCGGGACCGGCAGAGTTCTCGAACCGGTCGGCGCTGGACCGCCTGGCGGTGAACGACCTGGAAGAACCGGTGTTCCGAAGGCACCCCGAGCTGGCCGAGATCCGTGACACCCTTGCCGATCTCGGAGCCGCGATCGCGATTCTTTGCGGCAGTGGATCGTGCGTGGCGGGGGTGTTTCGAGACACAGCCGCGCGTGACCGCGCGGCTGAAGTGTTTCAAGGAGTGGACGGTCTCTCTGTGCTCCGAACGCGGACCCTCGGACGGGATGGGCCGGCGGGTTGACGCTCTGCCGGGTCGGGTCGATTATCGGGGCACCCCCGACATGCGGTTCGACCACTCTCGGGGGAGGATGCTGGCCCTTCGTCTAATGGCAAGACCCCGGCCTTTGGAGCCGGTAATCCAGGTTCGAATCCTGGAGGGCCAATGTCGCGCCAGCTACGGATCCGTCCCTTCCTCCACGTACAGCATCGTCGCTTCCCCCGAGCCGGCCGCTTGTTCCCGATCGGGACCCGGGTCGAGATCCAGGTCGCTCAGATGCAGGTCCCACCATCCAACGGCCCGATCGCGGTCCCAGGGGTCGGACATGGGGCACTCGGCCAGGCGTCGATACAGGGCGCCGGCGTTCGCCGGCCGGTCATCCGG
>JAMJQV010000361.1 GCA_023554435.1 Gemmatimonadota bacterium
TGGGTCGTCCCCCTGTGCGACACCTCGATCCGGCCCGGCTGGTTCTATCACGCCGCCGAAGACGAGCGGGTGAAGACGGTAGGCGAGCTTCTCGACGTCTACTATCGATCCGTCGGACGCAACTGCGTGCTACTGCTCAACATTCCGCCGGACACCCGCGGGCTGTTTCACGAGAACGACATCGCCATCCTGCGCGAATTCCGGCGAATCCTGGACGAGACCTTCGATGTCGACCTGGCTGCGGGCCGCCCGGCAACGGGAGCCAGTCACCAGGGCCGTGGCGACGCGTTCTCCGCCGCCCATCTCGTCGACGGGGATCCCGACTCGTACTGGGCGGCACACGAGGAACTCGACGCCACGGTGGAAATCGATCTCGGTGGCCCGACCTACTTCGACCGGATCATGCTGCAGGAGCCGATTCGCCTGGGGCAGCGCATCGCGGCGTTTACGATCGAAGCCCGCATCGAAGGCGACTGGAAACGGATCGCGACGGGGACCACCGTAGGCCACAAGCGGCTGCTTCGTGTGGCCGGGGTAGAAGCGGACCGCGTCCGAATCTCGATCGACGAAGCGCTGGCTCTGCCTGCCCTGTCCCGGGTCGGTCTGTTCGAGGCCTCGTCCGGGGAACGAGTCAGCGGGCGGCCGCCTTCAAACGAAGAGTGAGGACCGAAATGTCGAGGATCCGTTCAGCCCTCCTTCCGGTACTGGCCCTCGCGAGTCTGCAAGCGTGCGCCGAGCCGGAACCGACGGTCGAGGTGCTTCGCCCCAACGTGCTGTTCATAGCCGTCGACGACCTTCGCCCCGAACTCGGGGCGTACGGAAATCCTTCCATTCACACCCCCCACATCGACCGCCTCGCCGAGGACGGCACCGTCTTCCTGCAGGCCCACGTGCAGCAGGCCGTGTGCAATCCGTCGCGTGCCAGCGTAATGACGGGTCTTCGCCCCGACTCGCTGCGCGTGTGGGACCTGCAGACCGATTTTCGCCACACCGTGCCGGACGTGGTGACGCTGCCACAGCACTTCATGCGGAACGGCTATCACTCGGCGGCCATCGGCAAGATCTACCACAACGTGATCCCGGACTCGCTGTCCTGGAGCGAGCCGAAGCTCCATATCGACGGCTATCCGTTCGATCCGGATGCCGTGTATCGACACCCGGACAACACCGCGATCCAGGAAGCCCGGAAGGCCCCGATCATCGAGGCCGGCGAGGAGTCCCGGTACATCGATCAGTACGGACAGTGGTACCTCAAGGCTGCGTCGACGGAGGCTGTCGAGGGCGGAGACGAGCTCTACTACGACGGTGCGCAAACCGACGTGGCGATCCGGAAGCTGGAAGAACTCTCGCAGAACGACCAACCGTTCTTTTTCGCGATCGGGTACTACCGGCCGCACCTGCCGTTCAATGCTCCCCAGAAGTACTGGGATCTGTACGACCGTCAGACCATACCGCCGGCTGACAACCCGTCGGTTCCGGAAGACGGCCCTCCCATGGCGATCAACAACATGCGGGAGTTGAGGGGATACTCCGATTTCAGCGACGTCCCGCACCCATTCGACGGAGGCGTATCGACGGAGGACGCTCGCCGGCTGAAGCACGGCTACTACGCGTCGGTGAGCTACGTGGATGCCCAGGTCGGGCGATTGCTCGATGCCCTCGATACGCTGGGGATAACCGGCAACACGATCGTCGTTCTGTGGGGGGATCACGGCTGGAAGCTGGGCGAGCACGGTAGCTGGGCCAAGATGACCAACTACGAAATCGACACGCGCGCCCCACTCATTGTGCGGGCACCCGATGGCCTCGGTCGGGGCGCCAGGGTCGCCGGACTCGTCGAGTTCGTGGACATCTATCCCACCCTCAGCGAGCTCGCCGGTCTTCCAGCTCCCGGTCACGTGCAGGGCATGAGCCTGGTGCCTCTAATGGAGGAACCGTCCCATCCCGGAAAATCGGCCGTGTTCAGCCAGTTCCTGCGCGAGGGGATCTGGATTGCCCCGGACGGCATCGAGTACATGGGATACGCGGTCCGAACCGATCAATACCGCTACGTGACGTGGGTGGACCAGGAAAGCGGTGAGATCGCGGCTCGGGAACTGTACGAACGCGGTTCCGATCCAGGCGAGAACGTGAACCTGGCCGGGCGTCCGGAGTACGCACAGACGCTGGCCGTGCTGGAAGCGGTACGCCAGGCGGGGTGGCGCGCCGCGCTGCCGAAGCACTGACGAGCGGGAGCCCATCAAATGCGGAAGAAGGGCAGTCAGGCTGGACTGGACGTGCTGAAGGGGTTCATTCCGAAGGCCGACGCGAAGGTCCCGGACGTGTCGCAGTGGTCCGTCGGGATGCACGTGCAGCATTGCTGTCTGGCCACCATCGCCGTTTGTGACTCGCTGGTCGCCTCCGCGCCTCCAGTGCCCCGATCCAGCTTCTCCCTCGTCACGTCAGCGATATTCCTGACGGGCCGTATTCCCCGGGGTCGGGGCAAGTCGCCCGAGCAGGCGATACCGAGGGACGACATCTGGACCAACGAGTTGGAAGGGCTGCTGCTTGACGCGGAGCGACGACTCGCTGCGGCCCGCGAGGCGTCCCCGCATCAGTGGTTCCGCCACTTCGCATTCGGCGTCCTGAACCGGGACCGGACCCTGAAGTTCCTGGGCATCCACAACCGGCATCACGCCCGCATCGTTCAGGACATACTGCGGGCCTGACCCACGAGGCTCCATCGTTGTCCCCGAGCACTCCGGGAGAACCGAACGAGGTAGGGGCCACGTGAAAGCCACGACCGTGCGAGCCA
>JAMJQV010000362.1 GCA_023554435.1 Gemmatimonadota bacterium
TGTATCCCGGCGATGAGATCGTGCACGCCGGAGGCAACACGGAGCTGCACGTCCGAGACGACGGAACGTTCTACCGGGGCGGCGACAAGGGTCGCAAGGTGAAGATCCGCGAGGATGGAAGCGGGCTCGACGCGCGTGCCGACCTGGACATTCGGATCCCCAGCGGCAAAACGGTTCTGGTCTACCTGGCCGCGGGCGAAGTCGTGGTCTCCAACGTGGACGGCGACCTCACGGTGAGCGCCGGGTCCGCCGACGTTCGGTCGTCCGGCACCTCCGGCCGCCTGGTGCTCGATACGGGCTCAGGAGACGTGTCGGTGGACGGCGCGGGGGGTGACGTGACGCTGGATACTGGCTCGGGTGACGTCAGCGCCAGCAACGTTTCCGGCGACGAACTCACAGCGGACACGGGCTCCGGCGACGTAACGGGCTCCGGCATCACCGTCGCGGAGTTGAGCGTGGACACGGGCTCCGGCGACGTCGATGTACAGGGCGTCGAAGCCACGGAAGTGTCCGTGGATACGGGCTCCGGCGATGTGCAGATCGCCTTCCGGTCCAGTCCTGCCGAGGTCTCGGTGGACACGGGATCGGGCGACGTGACGCTTGCACTGCCCGCCTCGTGGGAATCCCGCGTGGAGGTGGACACCGCTTCCGGTGACATTCACTCGGACTTCCGCATGACCGTCGAGGAGATGGACGACGACTACGTCAGGGGACGGGTCGGGAGTGGTGGTGGATCGCTCGAGGTCGATACCGGTTCGGGGGACGTCCGGCTGGTCCAGAACTGAGGAAGCACTCAGGTACCGGCAATCGGTCCGCCCTGCCAGGGTTTCTCTGAGGTCCCGCGCCTGGCCGCGCCTACGGCTAGCTGGGCGCGGGACTCCTTCGTTTCCCGGATCACGACGGTCTCGGCGAGCTTGTCCTGCAGACACTGGCGATTCCGATCCCACAATATCCGGAAGAAGCCCTCCATGCCGGTGAACAGAGAGGCGGCGTATCCCCCGAATCGCTCGAAGGCGACCCAGTAGCTCAGTGCCCCGCCGTCCAACCGCAGTATGCGAATCCCCAGGACGCGCTTTCCGGGCGTCCTGCCGCGGAAGAAGGCCGTGAGAAAGGTGAAGTACAGGCCGGACCACCCGATTCCCAGCCCCAGCTCGTCCAGGAAACCGATGACCGTGGCGATGAGTCCGCGGTCACGCTCCGCTTCGAGCTCCGCTTCCGTCGCTTCGAGCTCGGTCGACAGTCGGTCACTCCGGGCCTCGAGGCGCGCGATCTCACGCTCCCTGGCTTCCCACTCGGCAGGGGCCAGACGACGACCCAGCAAGGGAGCGGCGCTCCGTTCCGTCACCGAGTCGCCGGCTGCCCGTGCGGCCCCGTAGACGGCCAGCAGCGAATCGAGATCGAGTTCGGTAGCCTGCTGTCCGTCCACCTCTGCCGGCGAACCGATGGCGCGGCCAACAGCCCTGGCCACAGGAGCGTCGACACCCTCTGCCAGGCTGTCCAGCATCGAGCGCATTTCCTCCGGCGCAACGCCCTGCTCCTCCAGGCGCCGGGCCAGCCGGCTGGCGGCGGCTTCCGCCTCGACCGTGTCCTCGGATCCGAACACCGACACGAAGTCGGCCGCCGCTCCGAGCGTCACCGGCACAGACTGACCGCTCTCCACCTCGGTCTCGAACAGGACCGTGTCGTCGTCGAGGAACAGGGAGCCCCAGATGACCAATACGGCGACGAACACGACCACGGCCCCTCCACATCCGATCCCGGCTCGCGCCGCCGTGGACCCGAGCCCGGCTTTGCGGCCCCGGAACGCCAGCCAGAACAGGAATGACCCTCCGGCGAGGGCCAGAAGAACGCCTTTGGCGTTGGCGAGCAGGCCGATCAGCAGCAAGTCGATGAGAATGGCCGTGGCCCGCCGCCACGGGTGAGCGAGGGGAAGACCCAGGAGGTCCGGAGACACCGAAAAGGCGTCCGGAGTGACGATCTCGCGTGGATCCCTGTCGTTCGACATGCGGAAGGTTAGCCAGCCCGGCGATCACGGACAATCAGCACGGCCGGTGCGGTATCCGCGAACGTCTGCGGGGCGACCCGGTGGCCGCCCCGCTCGGCAGGGTCTCAGATCGACAGGGCTCGACGCGCCGACCGCACCGACTGCGCCGGAACCCAGTTCACGGGTCCCTCCGGCGCCCGCCACACGTTCAGGCGGGACAGTTCCCGGAGCGGCTCGGCCCACTCGACATGCACATCGCCTTCGTCGAACTGCATGTCGAATTCCCCGGGCTTGAAGAAGAAGCCACTCATCTCGCCGTCATCCGAATGCCACGTGTTCTCGACTTCCGGAAGGTCAACCGTCACGGTGCGTTCGTTGCGGTCTCGCAGGATGCGGATGGCGACCGGGCCGGCATCCGCGTCCCATACCAGCCGAGAGACATCGCCGGTGCCCTCGATCTCCTCGCCGTCCACGGCGACGATTACGTCACCGGCCTTGAGACC
>JAMJQV010000363.1 GCA_023554435.1 Gemmatimonadota bacterium
GGGTCTGTTCATCGTGAGCCGGGGCTGGACGGCGGCCGACGCCTGGCTTGGAATCGTCGTGGCGCTTCTCATCGCCCACAGCGGGTGGGAGATACTCAGGCAGGCCATCCCCTCGCTCGTCGACCAGGCTGCCATCGACGCGGCCCGGATTCACCGCTTCGTTTCGGATGTAACCGGCGTCCGCGATGTGACGGAAGTGCGGAGCCGGGGGGATCTCGAGGGCGCCGCGTTCGTGGAGCTCACGATCGAAGTGGACGGAGATCGAACGGTAGAAGCAGGCCACCAGGTGGCGGATGCAGTGGAGCATCGACTCGTCGAGGACGGGGGCTTCTCGGCTGCGGTGGTTCACGTGGAGCCCTGGCACGCAGACGATCGCGAGCCCGACGGGGGAGAACCTCCGCCACGCTAGTTCTGCAGCGGAGCGACCTCCCACAGGCACTGGTCGTCCCCACGGCTCTCGCAGCGCGGGTGGCGAACCGGCGTCGACTCGCCGAGGCCGTGGGCACACGCCGTGAATGCCGCCGTGATGATCCCGCAGGCCGAGCCGGTATCGTCCGCCACGGCTGGGAGACAACGCGCCACCGAAATGGAAGGGTCCGCACGGTCGGACCGGATCGCGCTGCCCGGGCTGAGGGATTCGGCGACCCGCCGGAGATGGCGCAGAAGAGACCGTCGTCGGAATCCGGCCGGTGACAGCCGCCGCGCGAAACCCGCGGCACGAGGCGTGCGCGAGATGTACTCCGACCCGAGACGGTCCCCGGCGGCCTCGAAGACCATGCGAGCGTCGGGCCGGCGAGCGATGAGACGGAGCAGGTCCAGGAACTCGCTGGCTTCCAGCGGACGCCTCCGCTTTCGCATGTCGGCGTAGCGTCGCATCTGCCCGTCGATGACGTCGCTCAGACCGAGACGCCGCGGAAGGCTGATATGAAACGCCTCGTCCTCGAGTACTTCCGGCGGCGTGTCCACGTCGCGTAGTGACTCGAGAAGAACGAGCGCCACACTGGGGCTCAGCCAACCATCAGTTTCCGTGGTCTGTTTCATATGAGAGCCTAGCCTAGGCGCGAGGTCGGGCTGGAGCAAGGCACGACCTCGCCGACCTTCCAGCTTGTGACCGGGGAAGGGCCGTCCCATAATCCCCCGCTTGGCATTCGAGCGCCGCCGGCCGGGGTACTCCCCTTGGCCGCCCGGCCACCCTGGAGATTCGACAGGCCGGATTGCGCCGGCAGTGAGATATGTACGATCCGACGACGCTGGAACAGAAGTGGCAGGCCTACTGGGAGGCCCGAGGAGTCAACGAGCCTGACATGGACGGGGCGCCGAATCCGTTCTTCAACCTGATGATGTTCCCGTATCCGTCCGCCGAGGGCCTGCACGTGGGCAACCTGTATGCCTTCACCGGCGCCGATTTCCACGCCCGTTACCAGCGGCTGCAAGGGAAAGACGTCTTCGAGCCGATCGGGTTCGATGCGTTCGGCATCCACTCCGAGAACTACGCGCTCAAGGTCAACGCTCATCCGTCGGACCTGATTCCGCGGAGCATCGCGAACTTCACGCGACAGCTGAAGCGCTCGGGCATCATGTTCGACTGGTCTCACACGGTCGACACCACGGATCCCGACTACTACCGGTGGACCCAGTGGATCTTCCTGCAGCTTTACGACGCGGGCCTCGCGGTCAAGAAGGAGGCCCCGGTCAACTGGTGCCCCTCGTGCAAGACCGTCCTGGCCAACGAGCAGGTGGAGGGTGGCAAGTGCGAGCGCTGTGGCACCGAGGTCGGGCAGCGCCTTCTCAGCCAGTGGTTCTTCCGCATCACGGAATACGTGGAGCGCCTGCTCGAGAACCTCGACTGGATTGACTGGTCGCCGTCGACGCTGACGGCGCAGCGCAACTGGATCGGCCGCTCGGAGGGCGCCCTCCTCCGGTTCCTCCTGGCCGGAGGCGACGACAAACTGGAGGTGTTCACGACCCGGCCGGACACGATCTTCGGCGCGACGTTCATGGTCCTCGCGCCGGAACATCCGCTGGTCGAGGAACTCACGACGGAGGATCGTCGTTCGGAGGTCGAGGCGTACCGATCCGCGGCCGCAGCGATCGACCTGGTCGAGAGGCGGAAGGCCGACGACCGGACGAAGACGGGTGTGTTCACCGGCGGCTACGCGGTCAATCCGGCTACCGGCGAGAACATCCCGGTGTGGATCGCCGACTATGTCCTGATGGAATACGGAACGGGCGCGATCATGGCC
>JAMJQV010000364.1 GCA_023554435.1 Gemmatimonadota bacterium
GAGGATCTCCGTGCTGGGCGTTCCGGGATAGGCGGAAGCGAAGAGCGCACCGCCCACACGTGCTCCCTCGGCAATCGCCTCGTTTCCGGTCAGCAGCCTCTTCACCATGCGGAGATCCGGGTCATCACTACTCTCAGTTCAGTATGAAAGGGCGGGCTCGCGCCCGCGCAGCACGGCGAGCGCGCCTGCCGCGAGGGCGTCCATCTCATGAATTGGCAGCGTCCGGACCTCGGCGATGAATCCCACGCGGTCCTCGATCCAGCCGGTCAGCAAGGTCGAACGGGCGAGTCCGCCGGTCAGGAGAATCGCGTCCACGTCGCCCTCGAGAACCGTCGCCATCGCACCTATTTCCTTCGCGATCTGGTATGCCATGGCCCCGTAGACCCGCTCGGCCTCACGGTCACCCCCGGCGATGCGATCCTCGACCTCCCGCGCATCCGAGGTCCCAAGATACGAGAGGAGTCCTCCGCGGCGGGTCGTGAGGGCCACCAGGCTCTCCCGGTCGTGGTCGCCTGAGAACGCCAGCTCGAGCAACTCCTGGACCGGAAGCCCCCCGCTTCGCTGGGGCGAGAACGGGCCCTCGCTCACGGCGTTGTTGGCGTCTACGATACGCCCGCCCCTGACCGGGCAGACCGAGATCCCTCCACCCATATGGGCCACGACGACATTGATCTCCTCCAGGGGCCGGTCCCGGTCTGTGGCATGACGCCGGGCGCAGGCATGGATGCTGAGAGCATGCGAGAAGGTGCGCCTTCTCACGTCGGCCAACCCCGAGTACCCCGCCAGCTCTTCGCTCTCGTCCACGGAGACAGGATCCACGATCAAAGCCGGAATGCCGTGGGGTCTCGCCACGGCGTCTGCCAGGGCACACCCCAGGTTGGACGGGTGCTGTCCCCGCAGGCCCTCGCGCGCGTCCCGCAACATGGCCTCGTCGACCCGGTAGACCCCCCCGTCCAGGGCACGGAGCAGACCCCCACGCCCGACGACGGCGGCCAGGTCCTGCGCCTCGACGCCGATCCGGGCCAGGAATCGCCGGATCACTTCTTCCCGAGAGTCGATCTGCGACCACAGGTCGAGTTCGGCTGCCGAGTCGACCTCGGAGCAGGGCACCTCTTCCTCGGCGACCGGTGCTTCGCCCCGGTAGACGGCCACCCGGGTCGATGTGGAGCCAGGGTTGATGGCGAGTATGAGAGGGTCTTCGTTCAACGCTCCCATCGGTTGACCGACCACTACGCCCACGATCCCGCAGCAGAGGAACGGGTCGCCATCATGTGCTGGTGCATCGCCTCCGCGGCCTTGCGACCCTGGGCCACTGCCGTGACGACCAGAGCTGGCCCGAGGACCGCGTCACCGCCGGCGAACAGGCCCTCGCGGCTCGTGGCTCCGGTCTCGGGATCGATCGTGATCAGATGGCCGGCAGCGGTGTCCAGGCCGGCGATGCAGTCGACCGAGCCCTCGTCACCCATGTAGCCGAGAGCCAGGACTACGGTGTCGACCTCCACCTCGAACTCGGATCCCTCGACCGGAACCGGCCGTCGCCGTCCCGACGAGTCGGCTTCGCCGAGCTGCATCTCCACACAATCCATGAACGCGAGCCGTCCGTCCTTGCCCGGCCGAAACCCGATTGGCTGAGCCAGCCAGCGGAACCGGGCGCCCTCCTGCCCGGCCAGCCTCCTGTCGCGCGGATTGCCCGGCATCTCGTCCTCCGTGCGCCGGTACCAGCAGGTCACCTGCTCGGCCCCGAGTCGTAAGGCCGTCCGGACACAATCCATGGCCGTATCGCCCCCGCCGACGACCGCGACCCGACGCCCCACCGGGGTATCGCTCCTCAGCGTCGCGGGTTGCAGATCCTTCTCTACATTCGCCCGGACCAGGAATGGCGTCGCCTGGTGCACCCCTGTCAGGTCTGCCCCCTCGACCGATGCCTCGCGGTGAATACCGGCTCCGATGCCCAGGAACACCGTATCGAAACCGTCATCGAACAGGTCCTCGACCGTACAGTCCCGTCCGACGAAGGTGTCGGTGACGAACCTGACTCCGAGGCCTTCCAGCCAATCGACCAACCCGTCGACGAGGCCATGCGACATCTTGAAGGTGGGGATGCCATAACGGAGAATCCCGCCCGGTGCGGGCCAGGCGTCATACACGGTCACCGAATGTCCGCGCAGGGTCAGGATCTCGGCGACGGTCAGGCCGGCCGGTCCAGCCCCGACCACCGCGGCCTGACGCCCGGTGTTCGCCGGAAGGTGTGGTCGCGTCCGCGGCGCGCGGTCGGCGACGAAAGCCTCGAGACGGCCGATCGGTACGGGAGCGCGACCCTGCTTCGTATAGGGGCACACTCCCTCGCACAGCTCGGACTGCGGGCACACGCGTCCACAAATCTCGGGCATGGTGCTGCTGGATCGGAACACCGACGCGGCACTCGCCACGTCGCCGTGCTCGAGGAGCCACAGGGCATACGGGATGTCGTTGTCGAGCGGGCACGCCTTCACGCACGGTGCCGCCGGACACTGAATGCAGCGCTCGGCTTCCGCCCGCGCCGTATCGAGGTCCCAATCGGTGTAGACTTCCCTGAAGTCGCCAGCCCTCTCGACCGCGTCGCGCGTCGGCAGGTCGGTCTCCGGCAGCGCGAGCCGCCGCTTTCGGTCGACCGCCTTGGAGTTCGGTCTGTCGATCATGCGGACTCACTCGTCTCGGGTACCCTCCACACGGTGTCGATCACGGTTCCGTCGACCCACTTGATGACCGCTACGGCCTCGTCGCCGAGGGAGGGCCTGGTCGGCGCGCCGCCTACGAGCCGCTCCACTTCGGTCTTGATCTCCTCGATCGGCCGGATGGGCAGGTCGGAACCCTCGAGGGCCGCGAGCAGGTCCTGGCGTCGGGGGTTCACCGCGATTCCACGCTCCGTGACGACCACGTCCACCAGCTCACCGGGTCCCGTCAGGGTCGTGACCTCGTCCACGATCACCGGAATCCTGTCCCGGAATGAGGGCAGCGCCAGGATCGTGCATCCCGAGAAAAGACAGTTCTGCCACCCACCGATTCCGTGCAGGAGCATCCCGTCCGAATGGGTAACGACGTTGGCGTTGAACTCCACGTCAACCTCGGTCGCCCCCAGTACCACCGCGTCCACCATCGAGGCGAAGTTGCCCTTGCCGTGGTAGTTGTACGAGGTGAAGGGCGACGTGGCGACGTGACGCGGGTCCTCCCCGATCGACTGAACGCCGGCCAGGTCGAACGTCTGGCCATCCAGGATGTAGTCCGTCAGGCCCTCGTTCAGGAGGTCGACCAGGTAGCTCGACGATCCTCCCCGGACGAAACGGGCCTTCACTCCCGCGTCGATCATCATCTGCCGGATGTAGCCGACGAAAGCCAGCGCGATACCCCCGGCCCCCGCCTGGAACGAGAAGCCATCCTTCATGATCCCGGCATCCCGCACGAATCGGGCAACGTACTCGGCGATGAGCAATCGATCCGGGCTCCTGGTGAGCACGGTAGTCCCGGAGACGATCTTCTTCGGATCTCCGATCGAGTCCACCTCGACCACGCAGTCGACGTGGTTGCCCTGGATCTGCCACGGAATACAGGGAAAGGCGACCAGGTTGTCGGTGACCACGATCACATGATCGGCGTACATCGAGTCGGCGAGGGCAAACCCCAGCGAGCCACACGCCGAGGGGCCGTGAGAACCGTCCGCGTTTCCGAACGGATCTGCCGTCGGGGCCGCGATGACCGCGATGTCGATGTGGACCTCGCCATCCTGGATCGCCTGCCAGCGTCCTCCATGTGACCGGAGCACGCCGAGTCCACGCATGTGGCCGTGCGAGCAGTAGGCTCCGAGGGGACCGTTCATCGACCCCTCGATGTGGTGAACCACGCCCTGCTCCATGAGGTCCACGACCGGCTCATGACAGGGGAAGGAAGCGCTCGGAAGCCACATCAGGTCCCTGGCGCCCAGCTCCGCGGCCGCCTGGAGGACCGCCAGCGCCACCCGGTCGCCGTTCCTGAGGTGGTGGTGCGTGGAGATCGTCATCCCGTCGCGAAGACCGCACCGCCCGAGTGCCGTCTTCAGGTCCGGCACCCGCTTGTCTCCGTCGTCCGGGTAGTCAGCGGCCGAGCGAATCGGTGGACCGTGTTTCGTCCCCTCGGGAGCCGCTTGTCCAATACCGGTGAACGGGCGCGCCGGAGCGCCGTTGACGAGGGTGGGTACGCGACGGCCAGCGGCATTCACCACGAACTCCACGCCGTCATCCCGGATCGTGCTCATGAGCCTGCCTCCTCGATCAGCCCGGCCCGCCTGGCAAGGTCCACCAGGCGCTGCGCTCGAAGCACGACCGGGGGGTCCACCATGCGGGTACCGAGGCTGACCACACCGAGTCCCCTGGCCTCCGCCTCCTCGAAGGCGGCCACGATCCGCCGGGCCTTCTCGATCTCCTCGGCGGAGGGAGCGAAGGCCTCGTGGATCGGCCGGATCTGGCGAGGGTGGATGCAGCCCATTCCCTCGAAACCGAGGCCCCGAGACCGGGCGGCCCAGGCCCGAAGGCCGTCTTCGTTCCCCACGTCGCCGAATACCGAATCGATGGCCTGGACTCCGGCGGCCTTCGCCGCGTTGACCAGCCGTCCCCTGGCGAAGAGCGACTCGGCTCCTTCGAGGGTCTTCGGTACGCCCAGGTCTGCCGTGTAGTCCTCCAGTCCGATCGTGAGAGCCACGACCGCCGGAGAGGCCGAGGCGATCTGGAACGCGTTTTCCACCCCAAGGGCAGTTTCCAGGATCGGCATGATCCATATCGGTGGTGCGGCCCCCGCGTTCACGCCGAGGATCTCCCTGATGCGAGTGTCAACCTCGACGACCTGCGCCGCGCTCTCCGTCTTCGGAATCAGCACCAGGTCGGGCCGTTCCGGAACGATCGCCACCAGGTCGTCGAGACCCAGCGGCAGCTGATTGATTCGAACCATGATCTCGGCTTCGCCAAAACCGACGGTTCGGATGGCGTTGCGAACGACAAGGCGGGCCGCATCCTTCTGGTCGATGTGGACGCTGTCCTCCAGGTCCAGGATCACCGCGTCCGGACGGTGCAGGCCGGCGTTCAACTGGAGTTTGGGCTGGTCACCCGGGAGGTAGAGCCGGGATCTACGCAGCCGATTGCGCGCCGTGCGCGGCTGCCGCGACACCGAGCGCTCGGGCCTGGCGTCGCCGTCGCCAGCGGCGCCAGCCCTGAGCGCCGCCGCTTCCACTCGCGCCGCGATCACGAACGGAACGGCACCCTTGTCATCGACCTGGACCCGTGCGTTCTCGAGGCCCAGGCCCGAGAGAGTGCGGCGGGTCGTGTCTTCGATCGAATCCCCGTACAGGGAGGCGATCTTCGAGGTCACCTCGATCTCGAGTCCACCTTCGTCCGTGATCTCCACTACGACGTGCAGGTCGGAGCGGACATCATCGCCCGCCCGACCTGCTTCGCCTCTGCGCGCAACCGCCACTCGGACCTCCTCAGGCCAGGCGTGCGATGATGGCGTCGGTGATCTCGGCCGTGGTGGCGGCGCCCTTCGCCAGGACGTCCGGCCCGCCCGGAAGCCGCAGCATGTCGTACGCTCGCACTTTGCCTTCAGCCACGACGGCGGCGACGGCGTCTCGGACCGCCTTCGCCCGATCGAGCTCGCCGATGTGGTCCAGAAGCATGGCTGCCGTCAGGATCATGGCGATCGGGTTGACGATGGATGGATTCAGGTCCGCGTACTTGGGAGCCGAGCCATGCGTGGGCTCGAACACGGCGACCTCGTCACCGATGTTGGCGGAGCACGCGAAACCGAGCCCTCCGACGAGACCGGCGAACGCATCCGAGACGATGTCCCCGAACATGTTTCCGGCCACGACCACGGAGTAGTCCTCCGGGCTCTTGGTGAGCCACATCATCTGCGCATCGATGTTGGTCGACCACAGCTGAATGTCCGGGTAGTCCTCCTTCACCTTCCGCGCTTCCTCTTCCAGCATGCCGGAGGTTTCGCGCAGGACGTTGGGCTTCTCGCACACCGTGACCGAGGGGTAGCCGTGCTTCGCCGCGTACTCGAAGGCGGCGCGAGTGATTCGCGCGCAGGCACGGCGGGTGAAGATCCGGCTCGACACGGCGAGATCGGGTCCCGGGGTGTCCGCGAACCGCTTGAACTTCGGGTGTGACTCGAGGGCACTTCGAACGTCCGGGGGTGGGTCGGTCCACTCGACGCCGCCGTACAGACCCTCGGTGTTCTGACGAAAGATCGCGGCGTCCACCATCGGCTCTTCCCAACCGCCGTCCGCCGTCCGCCGGATGAAGTTGAGGGGATTGCCCGCGAAGGACCGGCACGGCCGGATGCAGACGTCGAGGTCGAACCGCTGGCGGAGACCTACGATCGGGCTGTAGTACACCAGTCCCTTCCCCTGCAGTTCGGGGCTCAGCTCGGCCGTCGCCTCGTTCTTCGGCTTCGAGGTGATGGCTCCGAACAACCCGAGACCGTGCTCCGCCAGCAGGTCCACCGTACGCTCGGGGAGTGGATTGCCCTCTTTGATCCAGAATTCCCACCCGATGTCCGCGTGGACGTAGTCCGCTTCGAATCCCACCGCGTCCAGTACGCGGATGGCCTCCGGAAGGACTGTCTGTCCGATTCCGTCACCGGGCATGGAAACAACCGTTCGACGAGCCATGGGATGCCTCTCCTCTACCTATGCTTGGACTCCGAGACGGGCTCGGACCTGGTTTTCGATGCCGCCCGCCACGACCAGCGCCTGGGGTACGGCGCCAAGCGGAGCGAATGTGAATACGTCCTCCCCCAACGACACGGTTCCGCGCGCGAAATCGACCGACAGCCGATCGCCCGGAATCACGGTGGGCGCTTGCTCATCGGCATACCGCTGCTTCAGGCGATCGACCAGCGGCGGACACTCGATGCAGATGAAGCCATTGTTGAAGGCGTTGCGGAGGTAGGTCTGCGAAAAGCTACCGGCGATCACGAGGCCGATTCCCGCGGTCTGGAGCGCCGTCGCAGCCTGCTCCCGACTCGAGCCGGTGCCGAAGTTGTAGCCCCCGACCAGCACGTCCCCCGGTTCGACGGACGACGCGAAGTCCGGGTCGTAGTTCCTCATCACGACTTCGGCCATTTCCTGCCCGGTCATGCCCTCGCGATAGGTGAAGTCTTTGCCGTAGATGCCGTCCGTGTTGAGGTTGTCCTGCGGTGCGAACAGCAGGCGACCCTCGTGGCTGGCCGGAAACCCCGGCTCGATCCGCACGGCGGCGATTTCCGGCTCTTCGGTATCGGTCAGCTGGAATAGGTAGGAGGGGGTCCCGTCAGCCGACGCCTGGGGAGCCTTGATGTAGCCGGCCACGGCCGAGGCGGCCACGACCGCCGGGCTCGCCAGGTAAGCCTGCGCGTCCCGGCTTCCCATCCGTCCCTTGAAGTTCCGGTTGGTCGCCGATATCCCCACCTCGCCCGCCTCGAGGAGTCCCATGCCGAGTCCGATGCAGGGCCCGCATCCGGGAGGCAGCGCCGTCGCTCCAGCGGCGGTCAGTGTGCTCCACGCGCCGGAAGCTTCGGCCGCGTCCTGTACCTCCCGACTGGCCGCCGCCACGTACATCTCGACGCCGTCTGCCACCCGCTTTCCCTTCAGGACCACCGCCGCCGCTTCGAGATCCTCAAGGCGACTGTTCACACACGACACCAGGTACGCCTTCTGGATCGCCACCTGCTCGGCCTCGATGTCGGCCACCGAGCGCATCACCTGGACCGAGTCCGGTCCGGATACGTGGGGAGTGACCTGCGAGAGATCGAGCTCTATGACACCCGCGTATTGAGCGGCGGACCCCGGCGCCGGCGGGTCCGTCGCCCACTCCTCGAGTTCCGCCTCGCTGAACCGGTCGAACGCGCCGACCTGGCCCAGCGCCTCGCGGCGCGCCCTCAGGTACGCCACGGTCACGTCGTCCACGGGGAACCATCCAACGAGGGCTCCCCACTCGGTGGTCATGTTCGAGATGCTGAATCTCTCGTCCATCGAGAGACCGGCGATTCCCGACCCATGAAACTCGACCGCCGCGTTCAGAACCTCGCCCTGGTTGTACAGGCCGCAAAGGGTGATGATGACGTCCTTTCCGGTGGCCCCATCCTGCAGGCTGCCTTCGAGGACGACCTTGACCGTGCGCGGGATCTGCCACCAGAACTCGCCTGTGGCCCAGATGGCGGCGGCGTCCGTCCGAACGACGGGTGTGCCGAGCGCACCGAGCGCTCCGTACATGTTGGAATGAGAGTCCGAACCCACCACGAGAGACCCGGGCACGACGAACCCGTGCGACACCATGATCTGGTGCCCTATTCCGGTACCGGCCGGATAGAAACGGATCCCGTGTGTCGAAGCGAACTCCTCGATTCGCGCGTACTTGTCGAGATTGGCCTCCGACCTGTTCTGGATGTCGTGATCCAGCACGAACACCGGCTGGACCGAATCCGCCACAGCCGTAGCTCCGATCGACGCGAACTTCTTCATCACCGCCGCCGTGTTGTCATGCGTCAGCACGTGGCGCGGCCTGACGGAAACGACATCCCCTGCCCGGAGGGGCCGGGCCGGCCCCTCCATCAGGTGGCTTTGAGCGATGCGCTCGACCATCGTCTGGCCCATCATTACCTCCTCTGCCGCGGGGCAGAGATCACAGGTCGGTGACGCAGAGGGCGAGGAGCTCGGACACCGAGTCCAGCTCCTCCACCTTCCAGACCGCGTCCTTGAGACGACGCGCCTTGTCCTTCGACAGAACTCCTTCGGCCAGGGCGTCGAACTTGCCCTCGATCTCGGCCTCCGTGAGCGGGTTTCTCGGATCACCCTTCGGGTAGTCGAGTTCCATGCCGACCTGGCGTCCGTCGGTCGTATCGATGGTCACACCCACACGTTGCAGCGCCGGGAAGACCTTCTCGATTTCCGGATCGGCGATCACTTCGACCTTGTGAAGTTGTTCGCGTATCCTCGGATCCATGATCTTCTCCGGCTCGAACTGCGCCGGTGTCACCTTCCGCTCGACCAGGGCAGCGGCGATCACGTAAGGAAGACTGTGGTCCGCCGTCTCCTTGTTGCGCGGATCGTACTTGGTCGGATCGGCCAGGATATCGGCGGCCCGTGCGAGCGACCGGATGCGGATCTTCGCGACGTCCTCGGGAACCAGGTCATTCTCTTCGACCAGCTGCAGGACGGCCGAGATCGGAGCATGCGTCAGCGCCTCGGTGGGGAAGTACTTCATCCCGCATCGTTCGATGCGCCACGTATCGCCCAGCCCGTCCGTGAGGATCTCCAGCTTCCATTCCGGGCCCATGCATTCGACGAGGCCCTCCTTGCCGTCGATCACGTGCTCCGGCCCCGAATAGCCTTTCTCGGCCAGCAGCGCCGCCATGACTCCGGCCTCGGTGGCCATCGGGTCGACGGTGTTCTTCATCATCGTGAGCTTGCCGGCCGTCACCGCGCCCAGGGTCCCGGAGTGCGAGGCCGAGATTCCGATGGCGTGCTGGATCTTCTCCCACGGAAGATCGAGCATGCGCCCGGCCACGATCGGCGACACGAACGCGGTGAGGGTGCCGTGGTGCCAACCCCGCTCCCGAATACCCGGGAAAGCCGCCTCGCACAGGCGCATTTCGAACTCGTGACCGAGGACGATGCCCAGGATGAGGTCGCGCCCGCCCTTGCCCTGCCTCTCGGCGCAGGCGAGAGCCGCCGGGATGATGTCCGAGGGGTGAGACGGGTCCTGCTGCCAGTAGATGTCGTTGTAGTCCATCACGCGGACCATCAGAGCGTTGGCCAGCGCCGCCGATACGACGTCGAACCGGGCGCCCGATCCGATGACCGTGCCCGGTCCCGGCCCCGCCACCTCGTCCAGGACCTCCAGGGCGATATCCACATCCTCCTGCTGGAATCCGCCCAGCGCGCACCCGATCGAGTCGAGCAGATAGCGCCGAGCCTCGTGGATGGCGCGCTCACCGATGTCTTCATATGCCAGGTCGGCGGCCCACCGCGACATGGTGGCCGTGATCGTGTCCGACATGTCGAAAGCCTCCTTAACGGGGTTGCTGTATGACTCCAGGTGGTCCGTTCAGACCGGCAGGTTCTTGAACGGGAGATAGCTCATGAAATCCGCGTGGTGAACGATCGTGGCCTCGGTCGTGCGCTTGACGAGATCGCCTTCGGCGGCGTGAGCCGCGATGATGTGGCAGACCTCGTCGGGGACGCCGCACTCGAGCGCCACGGCCACTCCGGTGAAGGGATGGCGCAGCGCCTTCCCACGGGCGCTCTGTTGCGCTTCGCCCTCCACCTTCTCGTACTCGAGCACCTTGCCCACGTCTGCCAGGATGGCCCCGGCAATGACCGTGTCCATGTCGATCGGAAGCGCGTGTCCCAGGAACTCCTGCATCGCCTCCGCCGAGCGTCTCGCGATGTGGACGACGCACCGCTTGTGCTCCATGAAGGTCGCCTGGCAGTTGGGGACGAGGAGCGTGAAAGGGATTTCCCTCAGGTCCTGCGGGTCGAGCGGACTCCTCTCCATGCTTCGAACCCACGTCTCGGTTACGGCTTCGCGCAGGTCAGGATTCTCGATCCACTGAAGCTCCGGCCAGAGCTTCTCGACGGCGTCTCGCATCTCGCATCTCCGAGCAGGTACACGTCCGTGGCGCACGGCTCGTCCGCGCGCCGGCCCAGCGAGTACCGAAGTGCAGGAAGCGTACCGCGCCGGCGAGTCGATGCGCGACCGGAGCGATTTGGTAACTGGTTGTCGCAAAACAATTTGCACGCGCACCGATTCTCGTCAGTCGCAAGCGGGAGTCGATATTCGCCCCCCGGTCCACGGGCGCGAGACAAAGCGTCCCACTGCGGGACGGAGTGCGATCGGCGGCGCACCGAATGCGATCCTCACGGTCCGGATGCTGGCACGGCGATTGCCCCACGAATCTCGATTGACAGGGACGCAATTCGACCCGAACCGGAGCGCGGCATGCCATCCCCACTGCCAGATCCTCGTACCACCGGAACCCGCCCTCTCGAGGAAGCCATTCAGTCTCGTCGTTCCGTGCGGGAGTTCACGTCGGACCCCGTCAGCGAGCAGGATGTCTCACAGCTGCTGTGGGCAGCGCAGGGCGTGACGGGTGACCAGGGCTACCGGGCGGCTCCCTCGGCGGGCGCTTTCTATCCCCTGGAGACCTACCTCATCACCTCGGAGGGGGTCGACCACTACCTGGTCGAGGCGCACGCTCTCGAGCGGGTGGCGGAAGGCGACGTCCGGCCCGCGATCCGCGCCGTGTCGTTCGACCAGTCGTGCATCACGTCCGCTCCGGCCGTGTTCCTGTTTACCGCCGTGTACGAGCGCACGTGCCGGGAGTACGGGGGCCGTGGCCGGATGTACGTACACATGGACGTGGGACACGCGGCACAGAATCTCTTGCTGCAGGCGGAGACGCTGGGGCTCGCCGGAGTGCCCGTGGCGGCCTTCGACCCGGCCGACCTGGCCCGGATCCTCGCGCTGCCGGACGAAGAGGAACCGGTGTACCTGGTCCCGATCGGCCGACCGGCATAGGCGGAAGCGGCCCCGCGCGGGGCCGCCGCCCCACTATATTCCGGTGTGCGTCCATATTGTGGCGCGCCCGACAGACAACCACCGGAGGGATTCATGAGCCTCATCATCCGTCGCCTGACCTTCCTGGTCGCGATGCTCGTCCTGCTCGTCGTCCCGGCGACCGCCCGCGCGCAGGAAGTGGATCTCGAGGCCCTCGACGCGTGGATCGAGAACCTCATGGAGGATTGGTCGACGCCCGGATTGGCGGTGGGGATCGTGCACGGCGACAGCCTGGTCTTCGCGCGGGGGTACGGTGTGAGGACGCTGGGATTCGAAGAGCCGGTGGACGAGCACACCCGCTTCGCGGTCGCATCGAATTCGAAGGCATTCACCGCGGCCGTCCTCGGGATGCTGGTCGAAGAAGAGATCCTGGGGTGGGACGACCGGGTCATCGACCATCTGCCGGACTTCCAGATGTGGGATCCCTGGGTAACGCGAGACATTCGCGTCCGGGACCTGCTTACCCACAGGAGCGGCCTCGCGACGTTCGGGGGGGATCACCTGTGGATCGGGGCAACGAACGGCCGTGAGGAGATCATCTCGCGGGTGCGCTTCATGGAGCCGGTGGGTCCGTTCCGGGCATCCTTCCACTACCAGAATCTGATGTTCCTCGTCGCCGGGCAGGTGGGCCATGCCGCCACGGGTCGCTCGTGGGACGAAATGATCGCCACACGCATCTTCTCGCCCCTCGGTATGAACGAGAGCAGCACATCGGTGCGTGACCTTGTGGGACTGGAGAACGTGGCTTCGGCACACGAGGTGGTTCAGGGCGAGCTGCGCCCGGTCGACTACGACAACGTGGATGGTGTGGCCCCTGCCGCCGCCATCAACTCCAACGTGGTGGACATGGCGCGCTGGATGCGACTCAATCTGAAGGAGGGGTCGTTCGAGGGAAGCCAGGTCTTCTCGGCCGGCACCGCCCGCGAGATGCAACGGATCCAGTACCCTCTGGGGGTCTCGGCGTGGGCCGCCGAGAACCTCGGACGGCGCTTCAACGGGTATGGGCTGGGTTGGTTCATTTCCGACTACAAGGGGCGAAAGGTCGTCAGTCATTCGGGTGGTCTCACAGGCATGATCTCGCTGCAGACGCTGCTCCCCGAGGAAGGGCTCGGGGTGATCGTGCTCACGAACTTCGCTCCCAGCGCTCCGACGTCGGCCATCACCTATCGGATTCTGGATGCGTACCTGGGAGAGCCGGAGCGTGACTGGAACGAGGTCTTCGTCGGTTTCCGGAACCAGGGCGAAGATCGCGCGGCGCAACGGGAGGAGAGGCTCCAGGCCGCGCGCGTCACGGGCACCGAGCCGTCACTGCCGCTCGAGGCCTACGCGGGTACGTATACGGAGGCGGTATCAGGAGAGACGACGGTCCGGCTCGAGGATGGCCACCTGGTGTTCGACTACAATCCGCGGCATCTGGGTGATCTCGAGCACTGGCACCACGACGTGTTCCGGGTCACGTGGCGGCACCCGATCTTCGACATGGCGGCGCAGTCGTTCCTGCGGTTCGAGCTGGATGAGAAGGGCGACGTCACCGGCCTCGAGGTGACGTTCTACGATCCGATTCGCTTCGAGAAGGTCGAGTAGCGGCAGGCTACTCCTTCAGCGGTTCCTTCCGGCCCTTGATCATCCAGCCGAGGAACGCGCCGAGCCAGCCGGTGAAAGACGACGCAAGCGTGCCCAGGGGGAGGAGGCTCCAGTCGCCGCCGGACAGCGGGATGGCAACCAGGAGCCCGAGGGCGGCGCCGACCGCCCCGATGAGAAGTCCGCCAACGGAGGCATCCTTCAGGCTGAGTCCGCGCCTGACCGAGTAGAGCCAGCCGATCACAAGCGGAATACCCATTCCGAACCACCCCGACAGGGCGAGGACGAACTCGGAGACCTGGCCCAGGAGCACCATGGCCAGCTGGAGAACGAGGGCGATAAGGACGTATCGACGCTGTCGCGGCATTGAGCCTCCTCGAGGGGCCGTTCGAAGGACCACTCCAAGTTATATAAATATCAGTCGATCCGGCAATCCGGGTGGTCTTCCGTTGACACCGGCAGTCTCGCCTGACGAGCTTCGAGGTGCGAAGAGGATGCGCCCGGGAGGGCGCGAACGACTGAGCCGGCCCGCCGGCGGGAAGAGCCCATGAGCGATCGCCAGTCACACATCACGCCGGATCTGTTCGCCTTCATGACGGAGTTGGCCGAGAACAACGATCGGGAGTGGTTCAAGGCGCACCAGTCACGCTACGAGGAAGTGGTCCGCGAGCCGTTGCGGGCCTTCATCCGGGACCTCGAGAGTCCGCTCGAGTCGATCAGCCCGCACGTCGTGGCGGATGACAGGAAGTCGGGCGGATCGCTGTTTCGCATTCACCGTGACACCCGATTCTCGAAGGACAAGAGCCCGTACAAGACATTCGCCGGCGTGCAGTTCCGTCACGAAGCCGGAAAGGACGCGCACGCACCGGGCTACTACCTCCACCTCGATCCGGGCAACGTCTTCGTGGGTGCGGGGTGCTGGCGCCCGGCGCGGGAGTCGCTGGAGAGCATACGGGATGCCATTACCGAAGATCCGGATCGCTGGGTCGAGGCCCGGGATGCCGTTGCGGATGCCGGTTTCGCGTTCGAGGGCGATTCGCTCAAACGACCGCCGCGAGGGTATCCGCCTGACCATCCACAGATCGACGATCTGAAGCGCAAGGACTTCATCGCGGTTCGGCACCTGTCCGACGAAGTCGTCTTCGACCCGGACTTCGTCACCGCCTTTGCGGGTATGTGTTCGGACGCGGCGCCCCTGATGCGTTTTCTCACCTCGGCGATCGGGGTTCGCTGGTAGGGTCCGCATCACGGGCTGGACAGGCGGACCCTCCGGGTTGAAGTTGGAGCGGTAGCGAGAGGACGCGCGGTCATGCCTTCCGAGGGGCTGAACCCCGCGAGCTTACCCAAACAGCACGAGGTACACCATGCACCGGAGAGCCGGCCTGGCCTTCGGCGTGGCCCTGGCCTTCGTCGCCGGTATTTCGCTGGCGGCCTGTGGACAGGCGGACACGTCCGAGTCGAGCGCGAACGCAGCGCCGCAAGCCGTGGAGGCGGTACAGACCGCGCAGACGACGGCCGCCACGATGCCCGTGGTGACCGTCTACAGTTCGCCTACCTGAGGCTGCTGCAAAGCGTGGGTGGGTCACCTGCGTGAGAACGGTTTTGAGGTCAAGACGGAAGACGTCGCCGACATGGCGCCGGTCAAGGCCAGGTTCGAAGTGAAGCCCCAGCATCAGGGTTGTCACACGGCGGTGGTCGACGGATACGTGATCGAAGGCCACGTGCCGGCGACGGACATAGCACGGCTCCTCGAAGAACGGCCCGCGGTCAAGGGACTCACCGTTCCCGGGATGCCGAGAGGGTCACCCGGTATGGAGGGCCCCGTCAGCGACTCCTATGACGTGCTGACGTTCGACGAGGCAGGTGGCGAGGCGGTTTACGCCAGCTACTGAGCGGCCGACTTTTCAGGCCGGTGTACAGGGCATGGGCGGGCTCCCGGTGGGGCGCGCCCCTGCCTGCATCGGTCAGTCAACCGTGCTCGCCGGATGCAGGCTGCACGAGGCCAGGATTCGCTGGTTGACGCGGATCAGGCCTCCCTCCGAGCGGGACTCCAGCGCCAGCCATCGATCTCCCCGCGGGACGACGAAGGAAGTCATCCGCGAGCAAAGCGGCCCGTCGCAGTGCCTGCAGTCGTACCGCGTGGCGGGCTGCCCGGCCAGCATCGCCGCTCCCGTCGCTTTCTCGTCTGCCCACAGTCCGTGCCTCGTCGCCGATTCGGTTCACGGCTACCTCCGGGGCTCGTGAGCGGTCACGACGCCGGAAAGGCCGCCAAGCCCGGCATCCGGCAGGGTCGCCGTCATCTTCCGGGCTCGCACGACGGACCTCGGAGCGGTTCTCTCCGGCTGCAGCCCGCCGAAGCGTCGATCGCGTCGGTGAAACTCCTTGACCGCGCTCTCCAGGTCTCGGACGGTAAAGGCCGGCCAGGGCGTGTCGGTGAACAGGAGCTCGGCGTAGGCGCTCTCCCAGAGCATGAAATCGCTGAGACGTCGCTCGCCGCCCGTGCGCACCAGCAGGTCCACATCGGGGACGGGCGTTCGGGCGTGAACGGCCCGATCCAGGTTCCATGCGAACTCACGCCGACTCGTGGGGCCTGCCAGCGCCGCGGCGAGGATCGCGTCCCGGCCGGAGTAGTCGATCGCGACCCGGAGAAGGAGACGATCGCCCCGGGCGGTCAGGCCTTCTGCTGCCACCATCTCCCGGACGACGACAGGGGGAAGTCGATCCCTCCGTCCGATGACCTCAATGCGCACCCCGTTCTCCAGGCAGCGCTCGGTCTCTGATCTCAGGAAGACGCGCAGGAGCCGCATCAGGGATCGGACCTCCGTGGCCGGCCGCTTCCAGTTGTCGGTCGAGAACGCGTACAGGGTGAGCACCCCGATTCCCAGGGGAGGGGCGCCTTCCACTACCGTGCGAACGACGCGAGCTCCCTCCACGTGGCCCCGGCAACGCGACCGACCCGTGAGTTCGGCCCATCTCCCGTTCCCATCCATGATGATTCCCGTATGCAACCCCGCGGGGGGGCGCGGATGTAGAGTACTCTGCATCACAAAGTCTCCAGTCGCATGAAAGGGCGGTGTCTTACGCCGCCCGGTTCTCGAATGAGGTCCGCCGCGGTCGGCGGACCGGCTCTAGCCTTCCCGGGTCATTCGGATCAAGGCCTCCATGTGCGCGACGTACTCCTTCAGACGATCTTTTCCGAGGCTCGTCAGGGCATAGTCGGTGCGGGGAACGCGGCCGGCGAACGACTTGCGGCACTCGATGTAGCCCGCGTCCTCCAGCTTGCGTGCGTGAGCGCTCAGGTTGCCATCGGTCGTGTCCAGCACCTGGCGCAGTTCGGTGAACGCGAGCCGCTCATGAACCGAGAGGGCGCTCACGATCCCCAGCCGGACGCGCTCGTGTATCAGGGCGTCGAGCTGAAGCGGCCCGACCGGGTTCGTCGAACTGCCCGACAGGTCTGCCGAACCCTCCGGGACATCCACTTTTCCATCCACCGGTTCTTCCGAATCCAGCTTGCGGGCCGTGGCCCGCCTGTCGTCAGCCACCATACCTCCAGGCGATGATCGCGCCGAACGCGAGGTGAAGACCTCCGAAGCCGACGACCATGAGGGTCTGGCCCCAGGTCGGGACTGCGAGCCCGAGTATTCCGAGGGCCATGAACGCCAGGCCCATGGCGGGCACCACCCGCACCGAGAAGGCGCCGCCGGTCACCACCCCCGTTCCATACAGGAGAAGCCAGGTACCGGGCAGAAGCGCCAGGAGTCCGGCGCCGGCCAGGGCTCCGGTCAGTGCGGCACCGGCGATCACCGCCGGCATGAAGTTCAGGAGAAACTTGCGGCCCGGACCGGAAAGGGCGGACTCCTGCCTCCGACGCGCCTTGCGCATGATCGCGTAGCCGCCGACTACGGATGACAGAACGGCGGTGCCTGCCCAGATGCGCAGCCCCCCCTCGGCAAAGGGGACTCGACTGGCGAGGGTCCCTGCCGCGACGGCGAGCACGCCCATGGCCATGGTGCCGAGTCCGGACACGGCCGTAAACGTGCCGGACGCCTCCATCGTGCGACGGATGAAACTGAGATTCTCGATCGCCCTGTCGCTGAGCGCCGTCGGCGCAGCGGGGTCGTCGTCCAGCCGTAGACGTTTCTCCATGACGGAAAGTGTACCCGTCTCCGATAGTGTTGTCAAGTACTTTGTGATGCAAAGTCAATGCGAAGATGCACCTTCCCCGGTAGAGAGGTGGCGGCTCGCCGGGGCCGGCCCTACGATGGAGAGTCAGGCCCGAACGGGCGTGCGACCGAAACGATCAACGAAGAGACTGTGCGTGAACATGCGCTGCTCGACAGGTCCGCTGGCGATCGCACTTCTCGGCTGCCTGGTGGGCAGTTCCGCGTGCGCCCCCGGGGTGGAGGACGGAGGCGAAACGGAGTTGAGCGATGGGGCGGCGCGACTCTTCGTACACCCGGACTCGTTCGATTTCACGGGCAACCCCGAACTTCTGACGCGCATTCGCGCGACACCGCACGGGTATTTCCGGTTCATCAACATTCCGTTCACGCGGCTCGTGTGCCAGCGGCTCGATCACCTCATCGACACGGGACCACTCGGCGTGGATCGTTTCCCGTTCAACCTGCACGGGGACGCCCACCTCGAGCAGTACGCGGTCACGGACCTCGGTCGCGGGCTGACGGATTTTGACGACTCCTCGGAAGGTCCCGCTTGGGTGGATGGCATGCGCTTCGCCGTATCCCTTCGATTGGCGGCCCGCGCGAACGGTTGGGAGGAGCGGGCGGACGAGATGGTCACGGAGTTCGCGCGCGGCTACTGGGACGTGATCTCTGATTCGACACTAACGGCGCCCGTGCCGGCTGTAGTCACCCGGTACCAGGCGACGTTCGAGCACGACAGCCTGGCCTACCTGGCGTGGGTGGATTCCATCATGCAGCCCCTGTCTGAACCGGACCGGCTGGCGCTCGTGGCTTCGCTGGAGCCGTACGCACGACTCATGCGGGCGACGAATCCGGAACTGCCGAACGGCTTCTTCGAACCGATCCAGGTCGGGGCACTGCAATTGGGGGTCGGTAGCGCCCTGGAACCCAAGTACCTGGTGCGACTGGCCGGCGAGACCCGAGATCCGGTCGACGACGTCGTGGTGGAGCTAAAACGCGTGCGCAGTCTGGCCGGCATTCCGTGCATTCAGGCTGACGATGACGACCCGTTCAGGGTGCTTCAGGGAGGAGCCCGAATCGCATACCAGCCGTTCCGCTTCCTGGGCTTCGTGGAGCACGGTGGAGAGATGTTCTGGACCCACGCCTGGGTGGCGAACTACCAGGAACTGAAGGTGGAAGAGAGTCTCGAGAGTCCGGAGGAACTGGCCGAGGTCGCCTACGACGTCGGGGTTCAGCTCGGCCTGGGCCACCTGCGCGACATCGGCGGTGCCTTCCAGCAGATGATCGTGGTGAATGTGCGGAACCAGCTGGCAGAGATGGAAGAAGAACTACAGGACGGCAGCCGGATCCTGGCTGGCGAGGTCATCGAGGCATGGGCGGCGTTCGTCCGGGCCTCGGACGAGTCCGCGCCCCAGCCCGCACCCTAGTCTCTCGCGGCGCCCGCGTTCGAGGCTGAGGCGCCGTCCTCCGCGCTCCACGAAATCCGACCGTCAGCCCCGAATTCCAGTTCAATCTCGGGGAAGTCCTCGCGCGACAGCTCCGCGATCAGGCGGGCGGCTCTGCCGCCGGGGTCCAGACGGGGCGAGCCGAGACCCGTCTGCCTGGCGCTCACCACACGGGCGGCCGTGACCCGGCCCTGGCGATCGACCTCGAGGTCGAGAACGGGAGCCAGACCGTTGGGCCCACGCAGATTGAACCGGGCCCACGTCCAGAAGTTGCCCAGGCTGTAGGCGATGAACCGGTCCCGGTAGACTTCGACCGCCCGGGGTACGTGCGGGCCGTGGCCGATGACCACGTCCGCTCCGGCGTCCACGGCCGCGTGAGCGAATTCGTACACGTTCCCCCGCCGCTCCCCGTAGAACTCCTCGGGCTCCCGCGTCACGTGCGTGCGGTCCGCGCCTTCCGCGCCGCCATGGAAGGAAACGATCACCAGGTCGTGCGTGCGGTCCAGCTCGCTCACGAGCCGCCCGAGTCCATCCAGGTCGTGGATGCTGACCGTGCCCTTGTTCGGAGAGAAGCCGGCGAGCCCGACGCGGGTGCCATCGGCAAGCTCCAGCGTACCGGTGATCGCGCCGGCCTGAGCCAGTCCTCCGAAGGCGATCCCGTGTTCTTCCAGGGCCGCGATCGTGGTAGCCCGGCCGGCCTCGAGGAAGTCGCCGCTATGGTTGTTCGCCAGGGACATGAGGTTGAATCCCATGCCCGCCAGCAGGCCGGCGTACCACTCCGGACTCCTGAAGGCGTAGCAGGCGTCCATGTTGCGGCAACGTTTGGATTCACCGCCCTCGTCGAACAGCGCGCCCTCGAGGTTTCCGAACACGACGTCGCCCGAGCGCAGGACCTCGACCAGGTCCGCGCCGATCAAATCGGCGGGGGAGACACCGGGGACGATTCTGGGGTCCAGGTAGGTCGAATCGGGGAATGCGGTGCCCATCATGATATCGCCGACGGCCACGATCCGGATCGTCTCGGCCCGGGTGTCGGTAGCGCTCGCGGCGGCGGGCGCCGACAGAAAGGCCGACCCCGGGCTCTGCGCCGCCGCTGACCCGGGAGCGCAGAAGCTCGCCAGGACGAGGAGGCCGCCGATGCCCCGGTGAAGGGAATGGGGTCTGTCGGCCGGCCGTGTTGTAGAGTTCAAGCTCGCGCTCCCGCTCGGGTCGGAGCGAGTATGCTTCGGGGCCCCGGATTCAGGCAAGGTCGGTTCTGCGACGCGGTCCCACCGTGGAACAGGCTCCGAGCATTGCGGTATGGTGTGGATCGGGGCAGCCGGTGCCCGCCCTGATCGTCTCATCGATACTTTGAACGGAGGCAGGATTGCGGATTCACTGCAGCACGTTGAAGCCCGCCACGATCGTGATGGCGTGCGTCACGATTCTCGGCGCCTGTTCGAGCACTCCGCCGCCGTCCCGGCCCGTACCCCCTCCGATCACCAGCGACGCCGCAGGGGAAACGCTCGTGGGCAAGGTCATCTGGCACGATCTGCTGACCCACGATGCGGGTGCGGCGCTGGAGTTCTACGAAGGCCTGTTCGGGTGGGATTTCGAGGAGTCCGAAGAGGCCCCGGGGCGCTACTGGGACATCACGCGGGAAGGCCAGGTGATCGGCAGTGTCTTCGCGGCGAACGCGGACGAACTGGACTCGCCGCTATGGCTCGTCTCGCTGTCGGTTCCCGACGTGGATGGCTCCGTGTCGAGGGCCGGCGGACTCGGCGCATCGGTGGCCGTTCCGCCTTCCGATCTTCCGAATCGCGGACGCTACGCCGTCCTGGAAGATCCGCAGGGAGCGTTCTTCGTGGTGCTCCGGTCGACGTCGGGTGATCCGAGAGACACGCAGCATCACGATCCCGGCGAGTGGTTGTGGACCGAGTTGTGGACCACGGACGCTCGCGGAGCGGTCGACTTCTATGAGGGTCTGATGGGCTACCGTTCGGAGGGGATCGCCGCGCGCCTCGAGGAAGTCGCCGAGGACGAGTACGGCGAAGCCGTCGCTGAAGGGGACCTGCCCGTGGTGTTCTTCGCCATGTCCGTTGGGGAAGAAGTGCGCGCGGGGATTCACCAGCTTCCTGCTGAAGCCCATCCGCACTGGTTGCCGTACGTGGCCGTCGGTGACGTGGCGGAGGCCGTGGCGCGCGCCGTGGAGCTGGGAGCCAGCGTGCTTCTGCCTCCCGAGGCCGTGAACAACGGAGAAGCCGCGATCCTGGCCGATCCGACTGGTGCGCCTTTCGGCGTGCAGCAATGGCCGCGTCCCGAGGGAGGTGACCGATGAAGCGGCGCGCGCGACGGACGCTCGTCATCTGCCTGGCGGCGATGGGACTGGTGCTCGGAGGCTGTGCCGGCGGCGGCTACCCCAGCGTCTACGTGGGAGTGAGCGGCCCGGGGCCTTACTACGGCGGTCCGTACGGAGGGTATGGCGGACCGTACGGGGGAGGCTACTGGGGGCCGGGTCGGGTGGGCGGCGGAGTGGTGATCACGGGTCGGCCCTACTAGCCCGGCCACACCCGCATGGCGTTGGCCACGACGAAGGTGACCACGAAGGCGATCCCGAGCGGCATCAAGGCGCCCAGGGTGGTCCACTTCCGGCTGCGGGTCTCCTTCCACATCGTGACGATCGTGGTGGCACACGGGTTGTGGAGGAGAGAGAACAGCATCAGGCACACTGCCGTCACCATGGTCCAGCCGTGCTCGTCGACCAGCAATGTCCTGAGCGCGTCGTAGGACGTCGGTTCCGTCATCATCCCCAGACCCGCGTACACCATGAGCATGGTGGGCACCACGATCTCGTTCGCCGGAATCGCGATTACGTAGGCCAGCAGGATCACGCCGTCGAGGCCGATCGCCTGGCCCAGCGGATCCAGCCAGTCAGCCGTGATCTGGGCCAGGTTCGAATCCCCGGCGCTGACGTTGCCCATGATCCAGATCACGGCGCCGGCCGGTGCGGCCACCACGATCGCTCGCCACAGGACGAACGCCGTGCGGTCGATCAGCGACGTGTACAGGACGCGCAGCACGCCTGGCCTCCGATAAGGCGGAAGCTCGAGCGTGAACGCCGTAGGCGTACCCTTGAGCACCGTCCTGGACAGGACCCACGACACGACCAGGGTGAAGAACACCCCGATCAGCACCACGCCCACCACCGTGCCGGCCGCCGCGAACGATGCCACCGCGGGCGGGACGGAGGCCGCCACGAACACCGTGGCCAGCATGATAAGCGTGGGAAATCGGCCGTTGCACGGGACGAAGTTGTTCGTCAGGATCGCGATCAGTCTCTCGCGTGGAGAGTCGATGATACGCGTCGAGATGATCCCGGCCGCGTTGCAGCCGAAGCCCATGGCCATGGAGAGGGACTGCTTTCCGTGCGCTCCCGCCCGCCGGAACATCCAGTCGAGGTTGAACGCCACCCTGGGGAGATAGCCCAGGTCCTCGAGAAGCGTGAACATGGGGAAGAAGATCGCCATGGGCGGCAACATGACGCTCACCACCCAGGCCAGTCCCCTGAACACCCCGTGCCACAGGAATCCGGTCAGCCAATCCGGTGAGCCCAGGCTCGTGAATACGCCCGCCGCCCAGGTCTCGAAGCCGAACAACACGCTGGCCAGCATCTGGGACGGCACGTTCGCGCCGACGACCGTGATCCAGAACACCAGGGCCAGCAGCCCCAGCATGATGGGAAGACCGAACACCGGCGATGTAACGACGCGGTCGATGCGTCGGTCCAGGTCCCGGAGTCGGCTGGAGCCGCTCTCCCGTACGGCCCGGGCCGCCGCGCTCTCGGCCCTGGAGTAGAGGGCCTCGACCGTCGCGTCGCGGAAGTCCTGACCGAGGCCGGGCCTCAGCTCGTCGGCCCGCGCGACCAATTTCTGCGCCTCGATCTCGCGGCCGTCCTCTTCGCTCACCGCGAGCTCTCCCACGGCCAGGGCCTGCCGAACCCGGTGATCTCCATCCAGGAGACG
This sequence comes from Gemmatimonadota bacterium, assembly GCA_023554435.1. Taxonomy (GTDB): domain Bacteria; phylum Gemmatimonadota; class Gemmatimonadetes; order Palauibacterales; family Palauibacteraceae; genus Benthicola. The sequence continues at coordinate 22,794 of JAMJQV010000364.1, forward strand.
GTAGGCGATCCACCTCGGGTTCTCGGCGTCCGGGGCAGCCAGCTCCGCCAGGGGAGCCAGCTCGGCCAGGGCGCCGGCGACCTGCGCAGGGGGGTCGGCAAGGCGCGGGCTCGTGGTTCGTGTACCCTCCGCGACTTCGTACACGGTCTCGACGAGCTCCCGGACGCCGCGGCCTGACCGGGCCGACGTGAGCACCACGGGGACTCCCAGTTCGGCCGATAGCTCCTCGGCATCGACCCGGATTCCCTTGCGCTCGGCCTCATCGATCAGGTTGACGCACACGACGACCCGGCTCGTCACCTCCATCACCTGGAGCACCATGTTGAGGTTCCGCTCCAGGGCCGTCGCGTCCGTGACCACCACCGTGCAGTCGGGCCTGGCGAACAACAGGAAGTCCCGGGCGACCTCTTCGTCCTGCGATGCGGCCATCAGGGAATACGTTCCGGGAAGGTCGACCAGCTTGAAGCTCACGTCCCTGAACTCGAAACCGCCTTCGGCGCGCGTTACGGTCTTTCCCGGCCAGTTCCCGGTGTGCTGACGCAGGCCGGTGAGCGAGTTGAACAGGGTCGATTTCCCCGTGTTCGGATTGCCGGCCAGCGCCACTACCCGGTCGTACCTCCCCATGGAGATGCCCATGCGGGTCAGCTGTTCATAGGCCGGGCAATGCTCGCAGCCGGTCACGAGGCCTCTCGTTCGTCATCGGTCACCAGTCTGGGTGCATCCACCGGGAGAGGCCTGACCTGGATGCCGTCGGCCTGCTCACCTCGCAGGGCCACCAGGGTCTGACGGATACGAAACGCCCGCGGGCGTCCGAACAGGGGTTCGAGCTCCGGCTCGATCACGGTACCGGGGGTCACCCCCAGGTCGAGAAGCCGGCGGCGGGTCAACCCCCGGATGCGCTCGTCGATTCCCACGACTTCGCCGGCCTGACCGATGGCCAGACTCGCCAGCGAGACGACCCCAGCGGCAGGCTCGGCCACCTCGCGAACGGGACCGACGTGCACGTTCGAAGCGGCCACGGAGGGCAGGGAAACGGCTCTTCCATCGATCTCGAGACGAACCAGGCCCGGCCGGCGCTCGGTAACCCGGAGGCGCGTGCCGCGCGACAGTCCGGCCCGGACGATCGACTCGAACACCCCGGGCGGCTCGTCCTCGAGATGGGTAACCTCGGCCTCCTCACCCTTCGGATAGTCCGTAAGCGGTACTCCGGGGAACGGCGCGATCAGGCCTTCCGTCGTGGGGATCGGATCACCGTGGGGGTCGGTGGGCGGATGGCCCAACTGGGCGTCCAGGCGGTCCGTCTGGTCGACGGTCAGCCGGTGCTCGGCCCGGTCGGCGGCCAGGTGAATCTCTGTGAGGGGTATGTCGGTCTCGTCGTCGAGGAACCGCTCCCACAGCCGGTGCGCCCGCACGACCTGCAGCGCGTAGTCACGGCCGCTGGGAGTCAGGGAGAGGGCACTGGCCCGGACTTCCAGCAGGCCCTCCCGCTCCATCTCCTCGATGAGCGAAGCGGTGGTGGAGGCTCCGATTCCGACGACCCCGGCCACAGAGTCAGCGGTCGCCGCGACGTGTCGCTGCTTGGCCGCGAGCAAGTGCTTGAGCGTGTCCTCCACCCGAACGCGATGTCGCACATCCCGCCAGCGCTTCAGGCGGGCAGCTGCCCCGTGACGCGGCAGGAACCACGCTGCGACGGCCACCACCAGGAACGAGATCCACCACAAGCCGGACATTGTCGTCTCCGCGAAACGCCCCCGACACATCTGGGGCAAGGTAATTTAGTCTACACTAAATCTGGTGCTTTGTCCGCAGAAACGCAATACGTCGCTTCAGGGTTCCGCAGAATCGAGGCTCCGGCCCACCGCTGCGGCCACGGAGCCCAGGTCGCCCATGAGGTCCACGAAGGCCCCGGGCGCGAGGCTCTGTCTGCCGTCGCTGGCCGCATTGGGCGGATCGGGGTGTACTTCCACGATCAGGCCGTCCGCACCGGCTGCCACCGCCGCACGCGCCAGGGCCGGCACCCACTCGCGCCGGCCGGCGGCGTGACTCGGGTCGACGATCACCGGCAGGTGAGTGCGTTCCTTGAGGATCGGCACCGCGCACAGGTCGAGCGTGTTGCGCGATGAAGTCTCGAAGGTCCGAATGCCCCGCTCGCACAGGATCACTCTTGGATTGCCTCCGGCCACCACGTACTCGGCGGCAAGCAGCATCTCGTCCACCGTGGACATCATTCCCCGCTTCAGGAGCACCGGTCTCGGTTGCATCCCGACCGCCGAAAGCAATCGGTAGTTGTGCATGTTCCGGGCGCCGATCTGCAGCACGTCGGCGTACTCCGCCACCAGGTCCACGTCCTCGGGAGCCACGACTTCGGTGACCACCTTGAGTCCCGTCCTGTCCCTGGCCTCCGCCAGGAGTTCCAGGCCCTGTTTCCCGAGACCCTGGAAGCTGTATGGGGAAGAGCGCGGCTTGAAAGCGCCTCCCCGCAGAACCCGGGCCCCCGCGGCTCGTACGGCGTCTGCCGCCGCGAGAATCTGCTCGCGGCTCTCGACGGAGCAGGGCCCCGCCATGACGACGAGCTCGCGGCCACCTATGACGACGTCCTCCACCTTGACCCGGGTGGCGTCGGGCTTGTGTGCCCGCGAGACCAGGGGGTACGCCGGTGCGTCGGGCCTCAGTTCGGCCACGCCCCGCATGTCACGCAGGGCATCGGCTACGGTCTCCGCGCCTTCTCCCACCACGCTGACGAACGACCCTTCGGGGGTTTCGCTCACCTGGACCCGGAAGCCCGACTGCTCGAGAAACCGCACGATGTCGGCCTTGGTCTTCAGGGACGCGCTCTTCTCCAGTACCGCGATCACGATGCTGTCTCCTCTCCCCGCAACCCGCGCACGAATGCGGCTGGATCCTCTCCCCGGTCGATCGCCTCCACCAGGGCGCTGCCGACGATCACCCCGTCCGCGAAGCCTCCGAGCGTCGTCACGTCCGAGGCCGATCGAACGCCGAAGCCGGCGAGTACCGGAAGGGGTGAGGCCTTCCGCACGCGTTCCAGGTAGTCCCCGACCGTGCCCGCATCGACGCTGGCGCCGGTCGTCCCCTTCATGGTCACCGCGTACACGAAGCCGCGGCTTGCCTGGCACACCCGTTCCAGGCGGTCGGGCGGAGTCGCTGGTGTGACGAGCTGGACGAGCGCGATGCCCGCGCGGTCCAGGACGGATCGCAGCTCAACGCATTCCTCCAGCGGCAGATCGGGGACGATGAGACCGGTCACGTTGGACTGCGCCGCGTCAGCCGCGAATCGGTCGAAGCCGTGTGCCATAATCGGATTCAGGTAGCTCATCAGGAGCACCGGGGCTGCGGACTCCGCCGGGGGCAGGTCCGCCACGGTCTGCAGGATCCACGGGAGCGTGGTCCCGTCCTCGAGAGCCGTGCGGCTCGATCGCTGAATCGTCAGGCCGTCGGCCATCGGGTCACTGAACGGCACCCCGACTTCGACCAGGTCCGCTTCGCTCACCGCCGATTCCAGGAGGTCGGCGAATCCTCCGCGGTTCGGGAAGCCTGCCGTCAGGAACGCGGCAATCGCGGGTCGTCCGGCCCGGTTCGCCCGCGCGACGGCACTACGGATGCGCTCACCCACCTCGTTCGTCATCACTGGCTCTCCCCCGCGACTTCGCGCAGGCCATCGAGAATCCCCAGGTCCTTGTCTCCCCGCCCGGAAAGGCCCACCAGGAGAGTCGCTCCCGGTCGCTCGTCAGCGAGTCGTTTCGCGCCGGCCAGGGCGTGGGCCGATTCGAGGGCAGGGATGATTCCTTCGAGCGAGGCGCACTCCTCCAGTGCCGCCACCGCTTCATCGTCTCCTATGCTGCCGTAGCGAATCCGGCCGATGTCCGAGAGGAACGCATGCTCCGGGCCGACTCCCGGGTAGTCCAGCCCGGCGGATACCGAGTGCGTGTCACGCACCTGTCCGAACTCGTCCTGGAGCAGGAGCGAGCGACTGCCGTGCAGGACGCCGGCCGTTCCGAGACTCGCGGTGGCGGCATGCTCGCCGAAACCCGTTCCCGAGCCGCCGGCCTCGATGCCGAGCAACTCTACCTCGGGGTCTCCCAGAAAGGCGTGGAAGATCCCGATCGCGTTGGAGCCCCCGCCGACGCACGCCACCACCCCGTCCGGAAGACACGCCGCCGCCTCGAGCATGCCGGCGCGCGCCTCACGGCCGATCACCGCCTGCAGTTCGCGGACGAGCCAGGGATACGGGTGTGGACCCACGGCGGATCCCAGCAGGTAGTAGGTGCCCTCTGGATCGGACACCCAGTCGCGCAGCGCCTCGTCGATCGCGGCCCGCAGAGTCCGGTCTCCGCTGGTGACCTGGACGATCTCGGCCCCGAGCAGGTTCATGCGCTGGAGATTCGGCCGCTGCCGGGCCGCGTCCACCTCGCCCATGTAGACGGTGCAGGGGATCCCCAGGCGGGCGCAGGCCGCAGCCGACGCTACTCCGTGCTGTCCGGCGCCTGTTTCAGCGATGACGCGTCGGGCTCCCATCCGACGGGCCAGAAGCGCCTGTCCAATGGCGTTGTTGATCTTGTGCGCACCGGTATGGGCCAGGTCCTCACGCTTCAGCCAGATCTCCGCGCCCCACGCTTCGCTGAGCCGGATGGCCCGGGTGAGGGGAGTCGGGCGTCCGACCCAGTCCCCGAGTTCCCCCTCGAACGCCGCCCGGAACGCCGGGTCCGCTATCGCCTCTCGCGCCCCGATCTCGAGGAGCGAGAGGGCCGGCATCAGGGTCTCCGGAACGAAGCGGCCGCCGTACTCACCGAACCGTCCCCGTTCGTCGGGAAGCCGTCCGGCCAGCAGGTCTTCCAGCGTGGCGCCATCGGGCCCGGCGCCGGTCTCGATCTCACTCATGCCCCGTGCATCCCCGGTTCGGTTTCGTGGTTGGGCCTGCTCTTGCGCGTGGCCTCGGCCGCGGTCCGCGCCGCCTGCACGAACGCTGCGATGCGCACCGGATCCTTGTGACCCCTGGTTTCCTCCACCCCGCTCGAGACGTCCACTCCGAACGGGCACACCACGTGAATCGCGTCGGCCACGTTGCCCGGTCCCAGGCCGCCCGCCAGTACGAGCGGCAGCCTCCGGGCCAGCCGGGCCGCGCGCTCCCAGTCCGGCCGGTGTCCCCGTCCACCTTTCCCCGCGGCCTCGAGGATCGCAGCCGGACCGTCTGCCGTCTTCGGTGACTCTCCGGCCAGGGCATCCAGCTCCGGACCGTCGTGCAGAACCGGTAGGAGGCGGGCCCCGGCCGCCGCTGCGGCCCGCCTCAGTTCGTCGGTCGGCTCACACTGAACGATGTCCGCCGGGAAGGCCGACAGGACCGCGGCAACGTCGTCGGCCGAGGGGTGATGGAACACGGCGACCCTGTCCACGTCGGGGGGGAGCAGGGCGGCGAGCTCGGTCGCCTGCTCCGGCGACACACGCCGGGGCGACTCGGCGAAGACGAATCCTGCCGCGTCGGCACCGGCCTCCCCGACCGCGAG